>CACXNN010000034.1 GCA_902768995.1 uncultured Eubacteriales bacterium
CATCCTGTGCGTGCACGATTTCATCACCACGGAAGGGACCCTGTCCGAGGCGGGCAAGCAGCTGCGGGAGCAGGTGGTGGCCAAGTGCCCCAACGTGTATATGGTCCTCTGCGGCCACCGGTACGGCCTCTACACCCTGGAGGACGCCTTCGACGACGATGGGGACGGGGAGAAGGAGCGCACGGTCTACGAGATCATGATGAACTACCAGGCCGCGGGCGAAATAGGCGGCGGCGGGTATCTCAGGCTCATGCAGTTCGACGAGACGGCCCATGAGATCCGCTGCGTGAACTATTCCCCCTACCTGGACGATTACGACTGGCTGGACGATCCCACCCACAAGGAAAAGCGCTACGAGATGGACGAGAAGAGCGAGTCCTTCACTCTGAAGATGCCCTGGGCATAAATATGAAACAGCAAAGAAAAAAGGACGGGCTCACTGCCCGTCCTCCAGCTTTTCCACATTTTTGAGTTTGCTCTGTATCTGCCTTGTCCTGACGCCCACCAGCTGGTCCAGGTCCCCGGACACCTGCTGCAGATGCTTCTGGGAAGCTTCCAGCACGTCGCCGAACTTGTCGAACTCGGTGCGGACGGAGCGCAGGATCTCCCAGACCTCGCTGGACCGCTTTTCGATGGCCAGGGTGCGGAAACCCATCTGCAGGCTGTTTAGCAGGGCGGCCATGGTGGACGGCCCGGCCAGGTTCACCTTGTATCGCTTCTGCAATTCCTCCACCATGCCCCGGTTCACCGCCTCTGCATAGAGTCCCTCGAAGGGCAGGAAGATGATGGCAAAGTCCGTGGTGGCGGGCGGCGCGATGTACTTGGAGGACACGTCCTTGGCCTCCTGCTTGAGCCGGGTGGTGAGGGCTGCCGCCGCGGCGGCGATGGCGGTGGGGTCGCCCGCGTCGTAGGCGTCCATGAGCGCCGCGTAGGTATCGCCGGGGAACTTGGCGTCGATGGGCAGATACACGGGCTCGTCGCCGGAGCCGGGGAGCTTCACCGCGTATTCCACCCGTTCCACGCTGCCGGGTCGGGTGGCTACGTTGGTGTCGTACTGCTCGGGGGAGAGGATCTCCTCCAAAATGGCGCCCAGCTGTATCTCGCCCAGGATGCCCCGTGTCTTCACGTTGGACAGCACCTTCTTGAGGTCGGTGACGCCGGCCGCCACCTGCTGCATCTCGCCCAATCCCTTGTACACGGCCTCCAGCTGCTTGGAGACCATCTCGAAGCTCTTGCTGATCCGGTTCTCCAAGGTGGACTGGAGCTTTTCGTCCACCACCTGCTGCATCTGATCGAGGCGCTTGTTGTTGTCCTCCTGGAGGGAGGAGAGCCGCTTCTCCATGGTGGAGCGGATGCCGTCCAGCCGTTCCGCGTTGGTCTTCTCGAAGGAGCCCAACCGTTCCAGATTGGCCTTCTCGAAGGCGTCCAGCCGCAGCTCCACGCTCTGCTGGAAGCTCTGCTGATTGTCGTTCTGCTGCCGGGCGAAGCTCCGCTGCCCGTTGTCCATGAGTTGGCCGAAGCCGCTGAGGGCGGAGTGGACCGCGTCGTTCAGCTCCCGACGCTGGTCGGACAGCTTGTCCAAAATGTCCTCATATCGGTCAGCCGTCCGCTGCTGCAGCACCAGGATGATCAGCACCACCAGGGCGATCAGGGAGAGGGCGGATAGGATCAAAATGGCTAAAACCATGCACAAACCTCCATTTTCTATCTTGCGGATCGTTCGCTATGATCTCGAGGGAAAGCAGACGCAGATCACGTCATGGACCTTGCGTTCTCGGCTGGGGGAGTTGATTACGTCGTTGCGCCAGGTCATGTGGGCGGTGGCGCCGCCGTCCAGATTGTAGGCCCGCACGCAGCCGAGGGCGTGCATGAGCTCGCTCAGCTCCTGCATGTTGAGGCCGCCGGAATAGTTGCCCTGGCGCCCGTCCACCAGCACCAGGCAATAGTGGCCCGGCTCATAGTAGCCGATGACGGAGCGGGGGTTCCGGCCCCATACGCCGGTATTGAACCTGGTCTTGGGGCGCCCTTCGTGATTCAGCAACTCCGGGCCGAAATGCCAGCTCTGCCAGGGCCCTTTGTCCAGGATCTCCTGATTGGTGATGGTACCGGGCTCGTAGGTCTCCATGGTCCCGTCCCCATACAGCACGCACAGATCGGAGGTGAAGCGCTGATCTCGGAACACTTCGCCGTTCCGAACGATGAGCCCGTTCTCGTGCCAGCGGGAAAAATCGCCGGATATGGCCACGATACAGTTGTTGCTCCTTGCGATATCCTCCATATTGCTGGTGCCGCCGAGGTTGTATTTACTTTTGGAAAAGGCGGTCCTGAAGGAGGACACGTCCTGTACCAGCACGTCGGCGATAAAGAAGGTCACCGGTCGATCATAGTTGATCTCGTCCCGATACACGTCCCAGGAGATGGAAACAGTGGGGTCGGAATAGGTGTGATCGGTCAAAATCTCATCGCTGGAAAACCGCCAGGCATATTTTCCGCCCAACAGACCGTCGGCGGCAGGGGCGGAGGCTGGCGTAGCTCCGGGGACAGGGGTAGGCGCGGGGGAGGAGAGGTAAGGCAAAGGCAGGGTAGGGACCGGTGTCTCCCGGAACTTGGAGACATAGGCGCGGCTTTGGATAGCCTGGACGGGAGCGGGCTCCATGGCCGCCGCTTTCGAGCGGCGCCAGCGCAGCAAAAAGGCGGCGCAGGCGGCCAAGATGGCCAGCAGCAGGCAGAGGACAGGGATCGGCCAGCGCTTTTGCCAGAAAGACATTGTCCTACCCCCTTTTCCTCGTCATTTGATTCCATAGTATAGCATGTTCCGCCCAAAAATGCAGGTGTATGAGAAAAATTGATAATTTCATAACATCCTGCGGTTTTTCTTTACAGTCGGATGCGGAACGTGTATACTTTATGGATCGATAACAGAAGGGCAAACGCTATGAAACGGGTATTGGGCAGCATTCGGCGTGCGGACGAGCGATATCATCTGCTGGAAGATGGCGACAAGGTGTGCATCGGTGTCTCTGGGGGGAAGGACTCCCTGCTGCTGATGGAGGCTTTGAAGCTGTACCAGCGCTTCTCCCGGACGAAGTTCGAGGTGTGCGCCGTCAGCCTGGACCTGGGCATCGTGGAGCAGGACTGGTCCGCCGTCATCGCCTTCGCGGAGCGCATCGGCATGGACTACTCGCTCATCAAGACCGATATCGGAGACGTGGTCTTCAACATCCGTCAGGAGAAGAGCCCCTGCGCCTTGTGCGCCAAGCTCCGTCGAGGCGCCCTCAACAACGCCGCCCGGGATCGGGGCTGCAACAAGGTGGCCCTGGGCCACAACCGGGAGGACGTGATCGAGACGTTCTTCATGAGCCTTCTCTATGAGGGCCGGGTGAACACCTTCGCGCCGGTGACCTACCTTTCCCGTTCCGACGTGACGGTGATCCGCCCCCTGGTGTTCCTGCCGGAGAAGCATGCCCTTTCCGTGGCCAGGCAGCGAGAGCTGCCCGTGCAGAAGGCCAACTGTCCGGCGGCCGGGCACACCAAGCGGGAGGAGGCCAAGGAGCTGATCCGGTATCTGTCCACCCTCGTCCCGGACGTGGAGGAGAAGATGATCCACGCTATCGCCAACACGGAGAAGTACGGCCTGTGGGATCGGATGCGGCTCAGATACGATCATCCCCTGTTCGAAGGGCCCGTCACGGAAAAGAACGTTCCGGCGGCCAGAGACGGGGAAGAGAAATAAAAAAACAGACCTCCTTGCAGAATAAGGAGGTCTGTTTCTTTTTAGATGGATAAGATCAGGAATCCTTGGTGGGTACGGTCTTGCCTTCCTCCACCTTGATGAACTGGGCGGACATGTAGCCTTTCACGTCGGTGCCGGCCACCAGCACGTAATAGTAGTCGCCCTCCTGATGGAAGATGTAGACCAGCTTCCCTTCATAATACTGACCCAGGGACTTGTTGGTCACGCCGGGGCCTTCCCGCAGGGCCAGGTTGCTGGAGGTGATGGTGCCGCGGACGGTGCCCTCCGGCTGATCGTTGCCGGTAGAGGTCTCGCCCAGGGCGGAGAGGAGCTTCACAAACTTCTTGGCGATGTAGCCGTACTTCTTCGTCTCCACCACCTGCAGGAAATAGAACTCGCCGTCCTCCGCATATACAGTCAGCTTGGTGCCTGCCTTGAGCCCGGTGGCGATGATCGTGGTGCCGGTGCTGGGACCCTGCCGCATGTTCACGCCGCTCTTGGTCAGCTTGCCCTCCGCAGCGCCGGCGATCATCTCGGCCGTGGGCTCCGTCAGAGCGTTGGGGTCATCAGAAAGGGGAACGGTAGGGGCGGGGGAACTGGCTGCGCCTGGATCCGGCGTATCGGGCGCGGGCGTCTCCACGTTGGTGGGTTCCGTCTCCTCCGGCGTGGGCTTGGGCGTCGCCGTCGGGGCGGGATGGTAATCGGAAGCGGCGGGGATGTTGCTCTCCACATTCTTCTCCGTATTGCACGCGCCGAATCCTTTCGTGGCGACGGCGATGATGATGAGCGCCAGAAGCAAAACCCCTACGGCGGCTAAGAACAGATAGCCCTCTCGGGTGATGATCAGCTTTTTGCGTTTGGCCATATTCGTTCATCCTTCCTTATATATTTTCTTACAAGCATAGTATACTCCACCTTTTGACATTTTTAAAGACCCAAATCCGCCCATTTTCATTTTTTATTTTGAAAAGGGTCCATAATTTCCTATCCAAATCCGTCAGTTAGCAAATGCTAATCTATTGGCAAGACAAATTATATGTGGTAAAATACGAACGTAACAGTATGCCTTTTCAAAAAAGGCTGTTGTTTCTGTTGTAGGAAAGTCCTAAACAATATGTATAAGGAGGATGTGTATGACTAGTACGAAGACCACGATCCCGTTCACTGGCACGGCCGAGCAGAAAGCTGCGCTCGAAAAGGTCATTGCGGATCACAAGGGGAAGCCCGGCGCGCTGATGCCCGTGATGCAGCAAGCGCAGGATATCTATGGGTATCTGCCCATAGAGGTGCAGACGATGATCGCAGAGGGACTGGGCTGCTCCCTCGAACAGGTCTATGGTGTTTCCACCTTCTATGCCTGGTTCAGCCTGGAGCCCAAGGGAAAGCATCTGATCCGTGTGTGCCTCGGCACCGCATGCTACGTGAAAGGCTCCCAGGACATCCTGGACGAGCTGGTGAAGCTCCTGGGCGTCACGGCCGGCCACACCACGCCTGACGGCATGTTCACCGTGGAAGCGGCTCGCTGCCTGGGCTGCTGCGGCCTCGCACCGGTCATGATGATCGACGATCAGGTGTACGGCCGTCTGGTCCCCGCCGATGTGAAGGGCATCATCGATAAGGTACGCGCAGAGTAACACTCCTATGAGATTAGAAGAAGTCGCCCGCTTGGTCGGTGCAAAGGTATATACGGGAGAGGAGATGCTGGACGAGGATATCGATTCCGCGTTCAGCAGCGACATGATGAGCGACGTCCTTGCCTACGCGCAGGATCAGGCGCTGCTCCTCACGGGGCTCAACAATCCCCAGGCCGTGCGTACCGCGCTGATGCTGGACATGAGCTGCATCCTTTTCGTCCGGGGCAAGGAGCCTGCGGAGGAAGTGGTGGCGCTCGCGAAACTGAGCCATATCGCCGTATTGGCCACCGCCATGACCATGTATGAGGCCAGCGGAAGGCTGTACGAAGCGGGCCTGCACAGGTGATCCCATGAGCGCAGAACCGTTGCATGTACATTATGACGTTGACGGCGGGAACTTCACCTCCGCAGGCGAAGCCTCCGTCAAGGTGAAGCGCCTTCTAAGACAGCTGGGCTGCTCTCCTGAAACCATCCGGCGGGTCTCCATCGCCATGTACGAGGGCGAAATCAACATGGTCATCCACGCCAACGGCGGCGACGCCGACATCTATGTGGACGACAAGACCATTCGGATCGTGCTCAAGGACACCGGCCCAGGCATCAAGGATGTGGAGCAGGCCATGCAGGAAGGGTATTCCACCGCGCCAGACAATATCCGCGCGCTTGGGTTCGGCGCCGGCATGGGGCTGCCCAACATGAAGCGGTACTCAGACACCTTCGGCATCGACAGCGTTGTGGGCCAGGGGACGACCATCGAACTCGGATTTGAAAACAGGTAACCACTAAGAAAGAGGAAAGCATGGATTACAGGCACTCCGTTTCACTGGATCTGGATAAATGCAAGGGCTGCACCCACTGTTTGAGGCGTTGCCCTACGGAAGCTATCCGCATCCGTGACGGACATGCCGTGATCAACGCCCTCCAGTGCATCGACTGCGGGGAATGCATCCGTGTCTGTCCCTACAAGGCCAAGCGGGCCATCTGCGACAGCCTGGAGGATCTGGACCGTTCCAAGTACCTGATCGCGCTTCCGGCGCCTTCGCTCTTCGGCCAGTTCATCAACGTGACGGACGTGGACTATGTGCTCCAAGGCCTCCTCGACATGGGTTTCAACGACGTGTTCGAGGTTTCCCGCTGCGCGGAGATCATCACGGAGTACACCCGGCGCTACATGAAGCGCAAGGACATCCCTCGTCCGGCCATCAGCTCCGCCTGCCCGGTGGTGGTGCGTCTCATCACCATCCGCTTCCCATCCCTCATCGACCATATCGTGCCTTTGATGCCGCCCATCGAGCTCGCTGGCCGGATGGCCAAGGAAGAGGCCATGAAGAAGCATCCGGAGCTGAAGAAAGAGGACATCAAGACGGTGTTCATCAGCCCCTGTCCGGCCAAGTTCAGCTGGGTCAAGAACGGGGACAACGACGATGAGCTCCCCTGTGTGGACTACGTGGTGGCCATCAGCGAGGTGTATTTCAAGCTCCTCAACGCCATCAAGCCCAAGGGGACGCCGAAGATCACCTCCGAATCCGGCATGATCGGCCTTGGCTGGGCCTCCTCCGGCGGAGAGGGTTCCGCCCTGATGAACGACAGGTATCTGGCGGCCGACGGCATCGAGAACGTGATCCGGGTGTTGGACAGCATCGAGATGGGCAGTTTCCCCAGCGTGGACTTCGCGGAGCTGGACGCCTGCAGCGGCGGGTGTGTCGGCGGCGTCCTTACGGTGGAGAACCCCTATATCGCCCAGGTCCGCTTGCAGACCCTGCGCCGGTATATGCCCGTGAGCCTCAACCATGTGCCTCGGCAAAACGGTGACGTGGACGTGCCGGAGGATATCTTGACCGTGAAGCCGGCCACCTTCGCCAACGTATCCGCTTTGAACGTGAGCCGGTTCGAGTCCATCCGCATGATGGCGGACATCGAGAACATCCATGAGAGCCTGCCGGCTTTGGACTGCGGTTCCTGCGGCGCTCCCAACTGCCGCGCCTTCGCGGAGGATGTGGTGAAGGGGGAGGCGAACATCGACGAGTGCATCGTCCATATGCGGGAACAGCTGAAAAAACTCATGAGCGAAATGGAGAAGAAGTCATGACCGTATTTGAGATCAGGGATGCGCTGGGGCTCGTTCCCCTGCACGAGGCCGAGGATCGGCCGGTCACCGGCGGATATGCCGGGGATCTGTTGAGCTGGGTCATGGGTCGGGCACAGAGCGGCGACTGCTGGATCACCATCATGTCCAACCGCAACGTGCCGGCGGTCTGCTCCCTCACGGACGCGGCCATGGTCATCTTCGCGGAAGATGTGACCCCGGACGACGCGGCTTTGGAAGCGGCGGCGGACAACGATCTCAACTTCTATCGTTCCCCGCTGTCCGTGTTCGAGCTGTGCGCCAAGGTGGCTTCCCTGCTCTCATGAACGCATTCGCTGTCGATCTGCACATCCATTCCTGCCTGTCTCCCTGCGCGGAGGACGATATGACCCCCTGCAACATCGCGGGGATGGGATATCTCAACGGGCTCAGGATCATGGCGCTGACGGATCACAACACGGCGAAGAACTGTCCGGCCTTTTACGCCGCCTGTCGGGAATACGGCATCGTGCCCGTGTCGGGCATGGAGCTGACCACGGCGGAGGACGTCCACATGGTCTGCCTGTTCCCCAAGCTCGATACAGCTCTGGCGTTCGATAAGCTGGTGGAGGAGCGGCGCATGAAGGTGAAGAACAAGCCCGCGATCTTCGGAGAGCAGATCATTATGGGCGAGCAGGACGTGCCCATCGGCAACGATCCCTGGTTCCTGCCGGCGGCCACCTCTATCCCCATCGAGGAGGGAGCAAAGCTGGTCCGGTCCATGGGCGGGGTCTGTTATCCGGCTCATATCGACCGGGAGGCCAACGGACTTCTGGCGGTGCTGGGCTTCTTCCCGGAGGAACCGGTGTTCACCCTGGCCGAAGTCCATGACGAGGACAAGCGCGATTTGGCGGGAGGACGGAAGATCCTGGTCTCCTCAGACGCCCACCGGCTCTGGGAGATCAGCGACGGCAGCTTCTGTGTTCATCTGGACGTGAGCCCGAAGGCGGGGGAGGAGGCCGTTCGCAAAGCTTTCTTTGCCATGCTGGAGAAGAAATCATGAAGGAACTGTCGCTGAACATTCTGGATATCGTGCAGAACTCCATCTCCGCCGAAGCGTCATTGATCGAGATACTGCTGGCGGAAACGGACGAGACGCTGCGCATCACCATCAAGGATGACGGCAGAGGCATGTCGCCGGAATTCCTGGCCACGGTGATGGACCCCTTTTCCACCACCCGCAAGACCCGGAAGGTGGGCATGGGCATCCCCCTGTTCAAGCTGGCGGCGGAGCAGACCGGCGGAGAGCTGACCATCACGTCCCGGACCAGGGACATGAGCCCGGAGGACCATGGCACGGTCATTTCCGCTTTCTTCTACAAGAATCACATGGATTTCACCCCCCTGGGGGACGTGGTATCCACTTTGATCAGTCTCATCCAGGGCTGTCCTGACGTGGATTTCCTTTTTGAGCACGAGCTGCCTAACGGGGAAATGGTCCACTTGGACACCCGGGAGATGAGGGAAGCCCTGGGAGACGAGATACCCTTGAACAGCTTCGAGGTCCTGGAATGGGCCAGAGAAAGCTTGAACGAACAATACGGTTTTTAGGCGAAAGCTTACTACATAACCAAAAACTTAGGAAAGGAAAACAACTATGAAAAGTCTTGAGGAACTTGCAGCGATTCGGAACAAAATGAAGGATAGGGTCGCTATCCGCGAGAACAACGGCGATATCCGGATCGTCGTTGGCATGGCCACCTGCGGCATCGCCGCCGGCGCCCGGCCCGTACTCAACGCCTTTGTGGAGGAAGTCCGCAAGCAGCACGCTGACAACGCCACCGTGACCCAGACCGGCTGCATCGGCATGTGCCGGCTCGAGCCCATCGTGGAGGTCTTCGAGGGCGGCAAGGAGCGGGTCACCTATGTGAAGGTCAAGCCGGCCATGGTCCCCCGGATCGTCAAGGAGCACATCCTTGGCGGGAAACCCATCACGGAATACACCATCGGTGCCGCAGAATAAAAACGGAGGATATTGAGAATGATTCGTACGCATGTAATGATCTGTGGCGGTACGGGCTGTACCTCTTCTGACAGCCCCAAGATCGCCGAAGCCATGGAGCAGGAGATCGTCAAACTGGGCCTTCAGGATGAAGTCAAGGTCGTGCGCACTGGCTGCTTCGGCCTCTGCGAGATGGGCCCCGTCATGATCGTCTACCCCGATGGCACCTTCTACTCCCGCGTGAAGGTCTCCGATGTGCCTGAGATCGCTTCCGAGCACCTCCTGAAGGGCCGTATCGTGGAGCGCCTCGTGCACCGCGACACCGAGGGCGGCGAGAAGGTCGAAGTCCCCACGCTGAAGGACATCGAGTTCTACAAGCCCCAGCTCCGTGTGGCGCTGCGCAACTGCGGCGTCATCAACCCGGAGGACATCGAGGAGTACATCGCCATGGACGGCTATTCCGCCCTGGGCAAGGTCCTCACCGAGATGACCCGTGAG
>CACXNN010000035.1 GCA_902768995.1 uncultured Eubacteriales bacterium
TTGTCCTGCCGGATCAGCTTCACGGCCTCGGCGTACCGGCCCTCGGCGGCCATCTTGATATAGCCCTGGACGGCGATATGGGCCGGGCAGGCGGTCTTGCAGGGGGAGGTGCCGGTGTCGTAGCAGTTGATCCTGTTGTGGTCCCGGTAGTCCCGGTCCCAGCGGTCCTGGCCCCACACGTGGTCGTCGGGCAGGTCGTGGACCGGGTACTTCACCCTCGTGCCGTCGGCCTTGCAGAGCTTCTGCCCCAGCTTGGCCGCCCCGGCGGGGCAGACCTCCACGCACTTGCCGCAGGCCACGCACTTTTCCTTGTCCACGTGGGCCCGATAGGCGGACCGGGACATGTTGGGGGTATTGAAGAGCTGGCTGGTGCGAAGGCCGTAGCAGCTGCCCGGCGAGCAGTTGCAGATGCCCACGATCCGGTTCGGTCCGTCCAGGTTGGTGATCTGGTGGACGTAGCCCTTGCGCTCCGCCCGCTCGATGATCTCCATGGCCTCCTCCCGGGTGATGTAGTGGGCGTCCTTGCCGGACTCCACCAAGAACTCCGCGATGTCGCCCACGCCGATGCACATGTAGCCCTCGATGTCGCCCACGCCCTCGCCCCGGATGCGCTGGGCCTTGCGGCAGGCGCAGACCATGGTGCAGAAGGTGTCGTACTTCTGGAGCCAGTGGGAGAGATGCTCCACGCTGACGCTCTGGCTGGACGCGTCGATGGCCTTCTCCACGGGGATCACGTGCATGCCGATGCCGGCCCCGCCGGGGGGCACCAGCTTGGCCGCCATTTCGAGAGGCTCCTGGGGGGCCAGGTTGAACATGGTGGCCACCTCGGGGTGCTCGTCGGGCAGGGTCTTATGCTCCACCATGTACTCGCCGGAGCCCACCACCCACTTGGGAATGCAGTACTGGATGTGCTGGTCCGGGTTGTCCCGGTTCTGCTCCACGATGCCGATCCAGACCAGATGGTCGATGACCTTCTGGGCCGCTTCCTCACTGATGCCGTTCTTCTCAGCCAGCCATTTGGTGGTCCGGCCCACCCGGCGCTTCTCGAAGCTCAGCATGAACCTGATCTCGTCCTTGGTGAGGAGCCGATCCAGGATCCAGAAATCCATATGGTTTTCCTTCATGCCGCCGGGGAGCTTCCGGGGGATGTTGTCCGTGATGAGCAGGGCCAGCTTCTTCACCAGCTTGGCCTTCTCCGGGTCGCTGCAATGGTGGCCGTCCACGGGATAGTCCCGCTCGTTCACGTGGATGCGGGGGTTCACTTCTTTTACCATGTTCGTCTCCTTACTCGATGGGGATCTTGATGGTCATGTCGGAAAGGGGATAGGCGGCGCAGGCGTGGACGTAGTTGAAATCCTTGTCCGCGCCCCGGCGGCCGTCGTTCTCCGGGCACACGTAGTAGTCGCCCGCAAGGACCTTGGTCCGGCAGAAGCCGCACTCGCCGCTTCTACAGGCTGTGTCGATGCGGATGTTGGCCCGCTCGAGAGCCACCACCAAACTTTCCGTGGCCTTGGCGGGGATCCTGTCCTCGTGGGTGCCCCGGCGCACGGTGACGGTGTACACCTCGTCCCTCTTCTCCAAGGGGTAGCCGGGGAAGGTCGTGATGTCCTTGGCCTGGCCGAAGACCTCGAAGCGGACCCGGCGCTGGGGTACGTTCAGCTTTTGGATCTCGCCCCGGAGGAATTTGTACATGACCTGGGGGCCGCAGATGAAGTAGGAGGTGTCGCCCTCGGTGTACTTCTCGATGAGCTCGGCGGAGAGGAAGCCCCGCTCACCGGTCCAATTTGGCTCGTCCCCGGAGAGGACGTGGACCACCTTCACCCGGTCACAGGTAAGGGCCGCCAGCTGGTCCTTCAATATGATGTCGTCGGAGGACACGGAGCCGTAGAGGATGGTCAAATCCATATCGAGGGTCCCGTGGGCGATCTCCTTGGCCATGGAGGCAAAGGGGGTGATGCCCACCCCGCCGGCGAGGGCCATGACCCGCTTGGCGTCCCGCAGGGGCTCGTAGTAGAACTGGCCGAGGCCCACGTTGCCCAGCAGATGGTCCCCCACCTTCAACTCGTTGTTCACGTAGTCGGCGATGAAGCCGTCGCCCTTCGATTTACGGACGGTGATCTCCACGTACCCGTTCTCCTGCCGGGCCTCGTAGGGGGCGGAGGAGAGGGAGTAGGGCCGGGAGACGATCTCCCCGTTCACGTTGAACTCCAACGAGATGAACTGGCCCGCGTAGAAGGGGGGCAGCTGCTTCCCGTCGGCGCGGACGAAGCGGACGGTCTTCGCCGTGGGGCTCACGGGGTAGATGTCCTGCACCACCAGCTCCAGCTTTCCGGGATGCCACTCCCGGGCCACGTTCCCGATGGGGTCCTCCTTCACGGGGATCGGGGAGGCGTTCTCAAAGGCGCTCAAGCGGGCCTTGGTGACCCGGGACGCGCCGCCTACATCCTTCAGAAATCCCTTGACTTTCATTTCGCGGCCGCCTCCTTCTTCGCCTTGATGTCGTCCAGCACGTTCTTGGCCGCCTTCCGGCCGTTGGTCACGGCGGGGCCCATGCCGTCGCCGGAGATCTGGTGGGCGCCGGCGAACTCCAGCCCCTCGATGAACTTCTCCTCGTGGGCGGTCTGAAGCCTTGCCACGATGTGGTCCTCCATGGTGTGGGCGTAGCCGTAGATGCAGCCGTTCCACATGCCGGTGTAGTGGGCCACGGTCATGGGCGTCTCGATGACGATCTCCAGGATGTGGTCCCGAAGGTTTACACCGTAGTACTTCGACATATCGTCGATCATCTGCTCCGCCACCCTGTGCTTCACCGCGTCGTATTCGTCGGCGGTGACCGTCTTCCAGCCGTCCACCCGGGGCAGGGTGGTGATGGAGAAGGAGCAGGTGCCCGCGGGCGTGGCGTCGGGGTTGCCGTAGTTGTGGCAGATGCAGGTCAAATACCGGTAAGGCCCCAGGCCCGCCAGGTCCTTGTAGAGCTCGTCGGTGTCCATGGTGTCGCCGATGAAGATGCTGTAGTCCTTGATGCCCAGTTCCTGGGCGGGCTTATCGAGGATCATGATGACGCTGAAGGCCGTGAGGCTGAGCCTGCGGCCGTTGACCATCTTCAACGCTTTCTCCGGGACCTCGCTGATGGGCTCGATCATGGAGGTGTAGACCTTGTTGGGGTAGGGGGCCGAGATCACGTAGTCCGCGTGGATCTCGTCGCCCCGGGCGGTGCGGACGCCGTAGACCTTGCCGTCCTTCACCAAAATCTTCTCCACGTGCTGCCGGTACTCGATCTGCACGCCCATAGCTTCCGCCCGCTCGGCCATCTTGAGGCTGATCTCGTGGGAGAACTTGTGGGGGATGTAGGAGCCGTAGCCGATGTAGTCCGCCATGAGCACGGCGAAGATGGTGAAGGGTAGGTCCTTAAAGCCGCTGCCCACGTAGATCCAGTAGGGGGCCAGCAGGTCCCGGGCCTTCTGGGGCAGGTCGAAGGTGTCCATGACCTCCGCCGTGGAGTAGCCCGCGGTCTTTACGAAGGCCTCGTGCTTCAGGAGCATCATGGGCTTGCTCATGGGGTGGATGGAGAGCTCGTTCACGCTGTCGAAGACGGTGTGACAGAGGTTCAACAGCTTCAGCACCTTGTCGTAGGTGCCGGGGACCTCCCGGTCCACTTCCTTAGCGAAGGTCTCGAGACCCGGGTGCAGGGTCACTTCAATGCCGGGCAGGGAGGCGTGGTAGGCTTCGGGGACCTTGAGCCAGTCCACAAATACGCCCATGTCCTCCAAAAACTTGCCCACCTTCAGCCGGTTCCCCTCGGGGCCGATGCTCATCATCTCGTGGAGGGCTGCCTCGATCTCGATGCCGCCGCGGACGAAGCTGGTGGCGATGCCGCCGGGCAGGTTGTGCCGCTCCAGCACCAGCACGTCCAGCCCCTTGTCCGCCAGCATCAGCGCGGAACTTAGCCCCGCCAGGGCCCCGCCGATGACGATGACGTCATAGTGGTCTTTGTAGAATTTCATGCTTTTCTCCTTATACGAAAGATGAGGGAGCGAATGGAAACGCTCCCTCGTGCACGGGGTATCTTAGAAGAACCGTTCGACCAGCTCGCGGGAGTACTCGGCGGTCTCGTCCATGTCGCCGAAGCTCATGATCTCACCCGCGTAGTAGGTTTCGTACTTGCCCTGCATGGCCTCCACCTTGTCGTACCAGCCGGCGGCGTAGTCCTCGCTGAAGACATGGGGGAAGTAGTAGACGCTCCACTCGTTCACCACGTTGGAGGCGGGGTTGCGCATGGTCTTCAGGTCCTCCAGGACCATCTGACGGCAGGTCTCATAGGGGACCTCCGCCATCTTCTGATGCTTCCGGAGGGCGTAGGTGGTGATGACCTGGTCCTTGGTGTCCCGCCAGCGGCGATAGTAGACCATCATATGGCCCAGCCGTTCCGGGACCATGTTGTCGAACACGTAGTAGGAGATCTCGGGATGGTCCTCGGGCTTGGTCTCCACGGCCAGCACGTCGTACCGCTCGTAGTCGATCTTGGAGAAGAGCTCCTTCTCGTCCTCTCGGGCGTCGAAGTAGTCCACCATGCCCACCTGGCCGTCGGCCCGCTTGTTGGGGATATAGAGGGGGGCGGTGACGATGATCTTGTCGTACTCCTCCACCTGGCCGTTGACGGTCACGTAGACCTTCCCGTCCTTGCGCTCCACCTTGTCGATCTTGGCGCTCAGGCGGGCGGGGTGCTTCAGGTGGTCGTTGAGCTGCTCCCAGATGTACTGGGTGCCGTTCTTCCAGGTCCACAGGTTGATCTTCACGAAGTTCATACAGGTCTGGAAGTCCAGATACTTCAGCACGTAGGCCGCGGGGATCTCGTCGAAGTAGCCGTAGCCGAAGGAGGTGAAGGGCCCGATCCAGATGTCCTGGGTCAGCTCCACGCCGTTGAGCTTGCAGAACTGGTTGAAGGGCAGGCAGAGGTCCTTCAGGTTGGGGTTCTCGCCGCTGACGGGCTCCCGCTTCGAATTGGCCTGGGAGAAGCCGTCGTACCGGCCCTGAGCCACGCCCCGATGGCCGTTCACGTCGTAGCCCTTGTACTTGGTCTCCAAAATCTCGCCCAGCTTCTTCACCTGCTTCTTCATCTTCAGCAGGCGGGGGATCTTCAGGATGTTCTTCTTGGGCTCGAAGGGCTCGATCACGTCGCCCTTGCTGTTCTTGTAGTTCCGGTTGAGCTTCGGACCGTCGTGGGTGATGCCGCAGAACTCCTCCACGTCGTGGACCGCATAGTAGCTGGGCACGCCCATGATGGCGCCCATCTCGTAGCGGCGGCCGTTGTAGGTGGGGGACCAACACTTGCCGCCCACCCGATCGAGACGCTCCAGGATGGTGTAGTTCTCGTACCCCTTCTTTTCCAGATACATGCCGGCGGAAAGGCCTGCGGGGCCGCCGCCCACGATGCAGATGCGGATGTCTTTATCCATACCAAACTCTTCCTGAAAATTGATGGTTTCCATCCTTTTCATTGTAGCGCAAACCGCCTTGAAATGCACGCATTTTTTAGAAAAACGAAAACATTTCTTTTCTTTTCGGCCGGAGCGTGCTACTATATATCATAGGGAGGTGGAACTATGCGGTTTACAGGCTTTGACGAGCTTCTGAGCCATTGGGCTCGGAAGGCGCCGGATAGGCCCGCCCTCGTCTACGAACGGGGCGGCCAACCCACCGTATGCACCTTTTCGGAGCTTCAGGAGCGGGTCCTTGCCCGGGCCAACGAGCTGGGCCGGGAGCCGGGCCTCTGTCGGGGCGTCGTCTGTGACGGGAGCTTCGACTGCGTCATAGAGATCTTCGCCACCGTGGTCTTCGGCAAGCGCCTGGTGCTCCTCAGCGAGAACGCCTCCGACGCCGCCCTCGTCGACATGGTGAAGGAGGCGGACATAGCCTCCCTGTGGGGCGATCCCGATCTGGTGGACGACCTCACCCCCTATCTGAACCCCAAGGCCGAGGGCGGCCCGGGCCGGGTGCTGTTCTTCACCTCCGGCACCACCAGCCGATCGAAGGCCGTGGTGCTCACCAGCGCCTCCCTCATGAGCAGCGCCTACAACGGCAGCGCCCTGCTGCCCCTCCAGCCGGAGGACAGGCTGTTGTGCATGCTGCCCCTCGATCACGTGTTCGGCTTCGTCTGCGGCCTTTTGTGGGGCCTTTCCTGCGGGGCTTCCGTGGCTCTCGGCCGCGGCACCCGGCACTATCTGGACGACTGCGCCTTCTTCCAGCCCACCGCCCTGTCCGCCGTGCCCATGCTGCTGGGCTTTTTGCTCCAGCATCAGGCCCTGAACGAGGGATTGAAGCTCATCCTGGTGGGCGCGGGCGGCTGCCCCAAGCCCCTTTTGGACGCAGCCCGGGCCATGGGCAAGGCGGTCCACTTCGGCTACGGCCTGACGGAGACCAGCTCCGGCGTGGCCTTGAGCCTGGGCAGCGACCCCTACGCCATGACCGTCTGCCCCGACGACACGGTGGACATCGCCCCCGACGGGGAGGTGCTGATCTCCGCCCCCACCTGCGTCATGCAGGGCTACTGGCGGCGGCCTGAGGACACCCGAGCGGCCCTGCGGGGCGGCGTCCTCCACACCGGGGATCTGGGGCGGCTCGATTGGGCCGGGCGGCTGATCCTCACGGGCCGGAAGAAGGAGATGCTGGTGCTCATGGACGGCACCAAGCTGTTTTTGCCCGAGTACGAGGGGGCCATCGCCCGAGCCCTGGGCACCCCCGATCTGTGCGTGGTGCTGGAGGACCGGGGGCCCGTCCTCGTCATCGAAGGCCCGGCGCAGGAGAAGGGGCCCCTGTGGGAGAAGCTCAAGCCCGTCATGGCCCAGCTCCCCCGGGGCCAGCAATTGAGAGGCATGGAGTTTTACGGGGGGCCGCTGCCCCGGACCGCCAGCGGCAAGATCATGCGTTGGGCCGTCCAACGGGAAGGGAAAGAGGAGAAATGACCCGCAGAGAGGAAATCTTGGAGAAGGCCAAGACCGTCATCGTGGAGTCCCTGCCGGAGCTGGAGGGCCAGGCGTTCGACGAGGACACCGTCATCAACACGGACACGGGCATCGACTCCATGGGCTTCACCCTCATCATCTGCCGTCTGGAGGCGGCTTTCGACGTGCGCATCCCCAATCGCCAGTGGCAGAAGCTGTCCACCCTGGGGGACGTGGTGGACGCCATCGAGAAGCGGATGCCCAAGGCATGAGCGTGTACGAAAAAAGCTATCGGCTGCTGAGTTCGGACGTAGACGCCCAGCAGCGGCTGCGGCTCAGCCGGCTGTTCACCTTTTTGCAGGAGGCGTCCATCGCCCACACCACGGCCTTGGGCATGGGCCGGGAGAAGACCCTGGACAAAGGGCTCCTCTGGATCGTCACCCTGCAGCAGGTGAAGGTGGACCGGCTCCCGGTCTACGACGAGGACGTAAAGCTCCTTTCCTGGCCCGGGGAGACCATGCACCTCTACTTCCCCCGGTACTACCGGATGGAGGACAGGGAGGGGCGCACCCTGCTCACCGGCAGCGCCCTCTGGGCCCTCATGGACCGGGAGAGCCGGAAGATGGTGTTCCCCGAGGACCACGGCGTCCGCATCGACGGGGAGAAGGGGGAGAAGCCCCTGCCCCTGCCCGCCGCCCCCAAGCCCGCCCGGGAAGGGATGAGGGAGGAGTTCACCGTGCCCTACAGCTACGTGGACTTGAACGGGCACATGAACAACACCCGGTATCTGGACCTTGCGGAGGATCGGATGCCGGCGGACCTGCGGGCCCGGCCCATCCGGGAGGTGCGGGCGGAATTCAGCGGCGAAGCGAAGCTGAACCAGGTCCTGACCCTGACCTACGGGCGGCAGGGGGCCGCCTTTCTGCTCAGCGGGGACAGGGAACGGAAGCTGTTCCGGCTGAATCTACTCTACGAGGACTGATCTTTGATCCAAACATAAGGAGGTATTGACCTATGGGTGTTTTATCCGGCCTGGAGCCGAAAGCGGTGTTCGCTTTCTTCGAGGACTTGTGCGCTCTTCCTCACGGGTCCCGGCACACGAGACCCGTCAGCGATTACATGGTGGCCTTCGCCCAGCAGCGGGGCTTGAAGTATCGCCGGGACGAGGTGAACAACGTGATCATCTGGAAGGACGCCGCCCCCGGCTACGAGGACGCGCCGGCGGTCATGCTCCAGGGACACATGGACATGCTGGTGGAGAAGGAGCACAACTGCACCCGGAACACGGAGGAAGTGGGCCTGGACATCTTCGTGGCGGGGGACGAGATCGGCGCCCGGGGCACCACCCTGGGGGCGGACGACGGCATCGGCGTGGCCATGGCTCTCGCCGTGCTGGACGACGATCAGCTCCGGCACGGGCCCCTGGAGTGCGTATTCACCGTGGACGAGGAGGTGGGCATGCAGGGCGTGCGGGCCCTGGACGTGTCCGATCTCAAGGCCCGGTACATGATCAACCTGGACTCCCTGGAGGAGCGGGTCTTCACCGTGAGCTGCGCCGGGTCCACCCGGGTGGTCAGCACCCTGCCCGTGAAGCGGGAGCCCTTCGAGGGCACCGTCTGCGCCCTCATGGTGGACGGGCTGGTGGGCGGCCACTCCGGCGAGGACATCCACCGGGGCCGGGCCAACGCCAACCATCTCATGGGCCGGGTGCTCACGGAGCTCATGGACAGGACGGAGCTTCGGCTCCTCACCGTCTCCGGCGGCGCCAAGGACAACACCATCCCCCGGGACGCGGCGGCCCTGATCCAGGTGAAGGACCTGGCGGCGGCCAAGGCGGCGGCCCAGGCCTTGGGCCCCATCCTGGAGAGCGAGTATCGGGCCGCGGAGAGCAAGGTCCGCGTCCGGCTGTTCCCCACCCGCAGCCACTTCGTGGCCATGGACGAGGAGAGCACCCGCCGGGCGGCCACCTTCCTGTTCTGCGCCCCCAACGGGGTCCAGATGATGAGCGTGGAGGTGCCGGGGCTGGTCCAGACCTCTTTGAACTTCGCCCAGGTCTATACCGAGGACGACGACGTGGTGGCCCGGTTCATGATCCGGTCCAGCATCAACTCCCAGGCGGAGGAGACGGCCCGCCGAGTCATGGCCCTGACCAGGGCCCTGGGCGGCACGGCCACCATCCCCTCTTCCTATTCCGCCTGGCAGTATCGGCCCCAATCCCACCTGCGGGACGTGATGACCGACGCCTTCCGCACGGTGTACGGCATCGAGCCCAGGATCGCGGCTCAGCACGCCAGTTTGGAGTGCGGCATCTTCTCGGGGAAGATTCCGGACCTGGACTGCATCTCCATCGGGCCGGACGTCATCAACGTCCACACCCCCCGGGAGCGGCTCAAGGTGGCTTCCACCTGGCGCACCTGGGCGTTGCTTCGGGAGACCCTGCGGCGGCTCAAATAAGGGAAAAACCGAAAAGATATGGGCTTTTTCGCCAAGGCCCATATCTTTTTTTGTTTTTTCGTCCGTTTGTTGACATATATACTATATAGGATTATACTTTAAAAAGTAAAAGTGTTCACGCTGGTGACACAATTGACGGTCACTCAGCTCCGCCGAAACGGGGCTTTGGGATAGAGAAAAAGGAGGGTTTTTTCATGATCACAAACGGTTTCACCTATTTTGCAACGCTGGTGCTGATCGCCGGGTTGCTGGTCGGCGCGCAGAAGCTGACCAAGTGGAAGTTCTTTGAGTACGTGCCCCCGGTGGTGCTGCTGTACCTCATCGGCATGCTGGGCTGCACCTTCAAGCTCTGGGACACCGCCGCCACCAAGGAGGCCTACAGCGCCCTGCGCAATCCCATCCTGTACGCCATGATCTTCGTCATGTTGCTCCGCTGCGACATCCGTCAGATCCTGAAGCTGGGGCCCAAGATGCTGCTGGGCTTCTTCACCGCCACCTCACCATCGCCATCGGCTTCGTGGCCACCTACGCCATCATGCATCCCCTGCTGGGTGAAGGCGCATGGCGGGGCCTGGGCGCTCTGTGCGGCAGCTGGATGGGCGGTTCCGGCAACCTGGTCGCTGTGGCTGACGCTCTGCAGGCCACGGAGGCGCAGCTGGCCGGCGCGTCCATCGTGGACTCCATCGACTACTCCATCTGGGTCATGTTCCTGCTCTGGGCCATCACCCTGGCGCCCAAGTTCAACAAGTGGGTCAAGGCCGACACCAAGGTCCTGGACGAAGTTTCCACCCGCCTCGACGCCGAGTTCGCCCAGGCCAAGACCAAGAAGGTGGACTTCCCCTCTCTGATCTTCCTGCTGGGTCTCGCCCTGTTCGTTTCCGCCATCTGCACCAATCTGGGAACCATCCTCCGGAACGCTTCCCCCAAGTGGCTGCAGGTCTTTGACGTGGCCACCTACCGGATCGTGCTGGTCTCCATCATCGGCCTGGTCCTGGCCATGACCCCCATCGGCAAGATCGCCGGCTCCACCGAGCTCTCCAACATCATGCTGTACATGGTCATCGGCCTCATCGCCTCCCGGGCCTCCTTCATGGAGCTCTTCGAGGCGGGCATGGCCTGGTGGATCGTGGCGGGCTTCGTGATCCTGCTGATCCACGGCGTGCTGATGCTGGGCGCTGCCAAGCTCTTCAAGCTCGACATGTTCACCTCGGGCGTTGCCTCCCTCGCCAACATCGGCGGCACCGCTTCCGCCCCCATCCTGGCCGGTTCCTACTCCGGCTCCCTGGTCTCCGTGGGCGTCCTGATGGCTCTCATGGGCTACGTGGTGGGTACCTTCGGCGGCATCGGCGTTGGATATTTAATGTCCATCTTCGGCTAACGGCTGCCGTATGATGCCTATCCGTAAGCACAAATGAACAAACGGCGCGATGCAGGCGACCCTTGCTTGCATCGCGCTTTTTTCTGAAACGAAGGAGGAACAACTATGGGTGTTTTATCCGGTCTGGAACCGAAACAGGTCTTCCGCTATTTCGAGGAGCTGTGCGCCATCCCCCACGGTTCCCACAACACCAGGGCCGTCAGCGACTATCTGAAGGATTTTGCCGAGGCCCATCGGCTGAAGTTCCGTCGGGACGAACTCAACAACGTGATCATCTGGAGGACGCCGACTGTACGAAGGACATGGAGACCGAGGGGCTGGACCTGTTCGTGGAGGGGGACCTGGTGGGCGCCCGGGGCACCACGTTGGGCGGTGACGACGGCATCGCCGTGGCCATGGCCCTCGCCATTCTGGACGCCGACGATATCCCCCACGGGCCTTTGGAGTGCCTCTTCACCGTGGACGAGGAGGTGGGCATGCTGGGCGCTCGGGGCCTGGACGCCTCGGACCTGCAGGCGAAGTACATGCTGAACGTGGACTCCGAGGAGGAGAAGGTGCTCACCGTCAGCTGTGCCGGGTCCACCCGGGCGGTCTGCACCCTGCCCGTGCGGCGGGCGGCCTTCGACGGCGCGGTCTGCGAGCTGGTGGTGGACGGCCTCATGGGCGGCCACTCCGGCGAGGAGATCCACAAGGGCCGGGCCAATTCCAACATCCTTATGGGCCGAGCGCTGACGGAGCTTATGAACGCCACGGACCTTCGGCTGTTGACCGTCTCCGGCGGGGCCAAGGACAACGCCATCCCCCGGGACGCCAAGGCCCTGGTG
>CACXNN010000036.1 GCA_902768995.1 uncultured Eubacteriales bacterium
TGTCTTCTTCACCTGGAACGACGGCCAGGCGGACCTTATCGACAACCCCCAGGTCATGCAGGAAGCCCTCATTATCAACGCCGTGGACGGCTCCATCGTCCACGGGGAATACGGGTATTGATGCGCGATCCTGCTCACGGGGCGGGGGATAAGCAAGCCCAGCCCGTAACCCGCATACGGGTCACCGCCTCATAATCACCAGCGCGCCGCAGCCCAGGGCCAGGGCCAGGACCAGGAAGCACAGGACCCACCGGGGCAGGAGGCAGAGGA
Organism: uncultured Eubacteriales bacterium; assembly: GCA_902768995.1. Classification (GTDB taxonomy): domain Bacteria; phylum Bacillota; class Clostridia; order Christensenellales; family CAG-138; genus RUG472. The sequence goes on from CACXNN010000036.1 coordinate 271, forward strand.
GGACCACGATCAGGATCGTCAATAGAAGATAGAGGATCACGTTGCGCCAGTTGACGCAGCAGAAGCATTTGGCTCTTTTCATAGGAAAGCACCCCCATAGTACATGGTACGCAGCCGCCCGGCCAAAGGTTCCCGAAATTTGTCGGCGGGCATAGGATACATGTATCATACATTTTGCGAAGGAGGCTGCCCATGGAAGGAGCCTTGTTGTCGGTGGAAAACGTATCCGTGTACTATCACACGCCCCAGGGGGAGACGGAGGCGGTGCGGGACCTGAGCTTTCAGGTCCAGAAGGGGGAGTTCGTGGCGGTGGTGGGGCCCTCGGGCTGCGGCAAGACCACCATGCTGTCCCTCATCATGGGGCTGAACCCGCCCTCCAAGGGCCAGGTATCATTTCCCCAGGGCCCCTGCCCCATGGGGTATATGCTTCAGCGGGATAATCTGCTGGAGTGGCGGACCCTGGAAAAGAACGCGATCCTGGGCCTGGAGGTCCAGCACAAGCTCACCGAGGAAAGCCGGGCAAAGACCGTGGGGCTGCTCAAAAAGTACGGCCTGGGGGACTTCCTCTCCCATTACCCCAGCCAGCTTTCCGGGGGCATGCGGCAGAAGGCGGCCCTGATACGGACCCTCGCTTTGGACCCGGAGATGCTGCTCCTGGACGAACCCTTTTCGGCCCTCGATTACCAGACCCGGCTGACGTTGGCCAATGAGGTCTTCTCCATCATTCGGCAGGAGGGGAAGACCGCCCTGCTGGTGACCCACGACATCGGCGAGGCCGTGTCCATGGCGGACCGGGTGCTGGTGTTCTCGGACCGGCCCGCCACGTTGAAGCGGGAGGTGGTCCTCGATTATCCCCGGGGCATGACGCCTTTGGAGCGCCGGGGGACCCCCGCGTTTCAGGACCACTTCGCCGCCATCTGGAAGGAGCTGGAAAGATGAACTATTCGAAGGAGCATGCAGCGTATCTGCGGGCCATCCGTACCCACGGTTGGACGGTGGGCCTGTGCCGCGTCCTGGTGCTGGTCCTCCTGCTGGGCCTCTGGGAGCTGGGGGCGCGGCTCGGCTGGTTCGACGTCTTCATCCTATCGAGCCCCAGCCGGGTCCTCTCCGCCATCGGGCGGCTGTGGGGGGAGGGGAGCCTGCTTATCCATGTGGGCGTGACCCTCTATGAGACCATCATGGGCTTCCTGCTGGGCACGGGTCTCGGCATCCTTCTCGCCGTGCTCCTCTGGTGGCTGCCCTTTGTGAACGAGGTCATGGACCCCTATCTGGTGGTGCTGAACGCCTTGCCGAAGATCGCCCTTGGGCCCGTGCTCATCGTCTGGATCGGGGCGGGCATGGGCTCCATCATTGTCATGGCGGTGCTGATCTCCCTGGTGGTGACCACGGTGACGGTCCTCTCCGGCTTCACCGCCGCGGCGGCAGAGAAGCAGTTTTTGATGCGCACCCTGGGGGCCAGCAAGGGGCAGACCTTCGTAAAGGTGGTCCTGCCCGCGGGGGTGCCCCACATGATGTCCGCCCTGAAGATCTCCGTGGGCATGAGCTGGGTAGGCGTCATCGTGGGGGAATACCTGGTGAGCAAGTCCGGTCTCGGGTACCTCATCGTCTACGGGGGTCAGGTGTTCAAGCTGGACCTCGTCATGGCCTCAGTGGTGATCCTGTGCGTGCTGGCGGCCCTCATGTACGGGGCGGTGGCCTTGCTCGAAAAACGGTTCCGAAAGTGAGGGTCCAAAGGGCGCTTCCTGCCGGAATATGACGCAATGGCTGGACTTTCCTATTGCATTGAAGCGCCGGGTATGGTATAATTCCACCATATTGGGCGATCGGGCCCATATTTAGGAAAGGTTTTTCATGGATAAGATTTTCGAGAAGATAGAGCTGCGACTGAAACAGGATCATCAGGTGACGCCCAACGAGGCCACCGTATATCAGATCCACGACGCCCTGAGCAAGCTGACCTGGTACGAAAGCCGTCATATGCATGAGCGGAGCCGGGGCGCTTACTATTTCTCCGCCGAGTATCTTACGGGCCGCATGGTCTATAATAACCTGTATAACCTGGGGCTTCTGGACCAGGTGAAGGCGGCTTTCGCCGAGCACGGGCTGGATATCAACATGTTCGAGGAGATCGAGGACTGCGCCTTGGGCAACGGCGGTTTGGGGCGCTTGGCCGCCTGCTTCCTGGACTCCGCCGCCACCCACGATCTGCCTTTGGACGGTTACGGCATCCGGTATAAGTATGGCCTGTTCAAGCAGAGCTGGCGGGACGGCTATCAGCACGAGGCCGCCGACGACTGGCAGCGGTTCGGGGACCCCTGGAGCCGCCGCCGCTCCACCCACGAGGTGCTGGTGAAGTTCGCGGACCAGACCGTCCGGGCCGTGCCCTACGACATGCCCATCATCGGCTACCATACGGACAACATCGGGACCCTGCGCCTCTGGCAGAGCGAGGCCGTGGAGGACTTCGACTTCCAGATGTTCAACGAGCAGGAGTACGCCGAGGCCGTGAAGGAGAAGAACGCGGTGGAGGACATCACCCGGGTCCTGTACCCCAACGACACCACACGCGCCGGCAAGAAGCTGCGGCTGAAGCAGCAGTACTTCCTGTCCTCCGCTTCGCTGCAGGATCTGATGCTCCGGTTCAAGCGGGAGAACCTGCCCATGGAGAAGTTCGCCGCCCACAACGCCATCCAGCTCAACGACACCCATCCCACCGTCAGCATCCCGGAGCTGATCCGGTTGCTGACGAACGAGGGGCTCACCTTCGAGCAGAGCTTCGACATCGCCCAGAAGACCTTCGGCTACACCAACCATACGGTCATGCAGGAGGCGCTGGAGAAGTGGGACGCTGACCTCTTCAAGGAGCTGCTGCCCGAGATCTTCGACATCATCTACCGCATCAACGCCAAACTCTGCGGGGAGCTCATGAGCCGGGGGATCGACTGTTCCTCCTACGCCATCATCCAGGGGAACCGCATCCACATGGCGAATCTCGCCGTCTACGTGAGCCACGCGGTGAACGGCGTAGCCAAGATCCACTCCGAGATTTTGAAGAACGACGTGCTGAAGAACTGGTACGAGCTCTATCCTGAGCGCTTCCAGAACAAGACCAACGGCATCACCCAGCGCCGCTGGCTGGGCCTGTGCAACCCGGGCCTCGCCGCCTACATCACCAAGCGGATCGGAGACGGGTGGCTGCTGGACCTCTCCGAGCTCGAGAAGCTGAAGGAGCACATGACCTCCACGGACATCCGGGAATTCCTGGAGGTGAAGCGCCAGAACAAGCGCGCCCTGTCCGATTACGTCTACGCCCGGGAGGGCGTGCGCCTGCCGGACAACTTCGTGTTCGACGTGCAGATCAAGCGCATGCACGAGTATAAGCGGCAGCTCATGAACGCCTTCGCCATCCTGGACATCTACTACGGCATCAAGGACGGCCGGATCAAGGACTTCCCGCCCACGGCCTTCCTCTTCGGCGCCAAGTCCGCCCCGGGCTACATCATCGCCAAGACGGTCATCAAGTTCATCAACGAGATCGCCAAGCTCATCAACAACGACGAGTCCGTCAACGACCGCATGCGGGTGGTCTTCGTCCAGAACTACAACTGCTCCTACGCCGAGCACATCATCCCCGCGGCGGACATCTCCGAGCAGATCTCCCCGGCGGGCACCGAGGCCTCCGGCACCGGCAACATGAAGCTGATGCTCAACGGCGCGGTGAGCCTGTGCACCTACGACGGGGCCAACATCGAGATTTTGGACGCGGCGGGGGAGGAGAACAACTACCGCTTCGGCGCCAGCGTGGACACCCTCAACGAGCTTCGGCCCCACTACGACCCCAAGGCCATCTACGAGCACGAGCCCCGGGTGAAGCGGGTGGTGGACACCCTGGTCAACGGCACATTCCAGGACGGGGGCACGGGCGTGTTCCGGAGCCTCTACAACTCCCTGGTCAACGGCAACAGCTGGCAGAAGCCGGACTACTACTTCGTGCTCTACGAGCTGCTTCCCTATATCGATCGGAAGCTGGACGCCATCTACGACACCCAGGATCCTCTGTCCTTCGGCCGCAAGGCCCTCATGAACACCGCCAGCGCCGGGTATTTCTCCTCGGACCGGACGGTGCTGGACTACGCCCGGGACATCTGGGACCTGAAGCCCTTCCCCCACCAATACACCCTGAACCTGTTCTGATCGGGAGGACCGCATGCTGGCACTTTCACCCATCTCCGCCCTGCTGGGGCTGCTGCTCGGGTTCGTCCTGAGCGGGGCCCTCATCGCTTTGCTGCGGGACAAGCTCCCCCAGGACCACGGCCGGGCCTACGCGGTGGACGGCCAGGTGACCAAGGGCAAGGCCCGGGGCAGCGGCGTGGTGTTCATCCCTGTGTTCGCGGCGGTGTCCATGCTGGTGACGCCCTTCTCCTGGGAGCGGTGCGCGTACCTCTTTTTGACCATAGCCGCCATGCTCACCGGGTATCTGGACGATCGGTCGGACCTGCCCTGGAGCGAGCTCAAGAAGGGGCTGCTGGATTTGGCCATCTGCCTGCTGGCCCTCATTACCTTCATGAACACCCATGGCGACTACGGCTTCACCCTCTTCGGGTGGCGGGTAGCCCTGCCCTGGTGGCTGTTCGCGCCCATCGCCCTGTTTTTGCTGTGGGCCTTCATCAACTGCTGCAACTGCGCCGACGGGGTGGACGGCCACTTCGGCACCCTGTCCGTCATCGCCCTGGGAGCCCTGGGGTACGCCCTCTACGCCTTCTGTGAGGGCCAGGATTGGGCCCTCTGCGCCCTGGTCCTCATGGGCTGCATCCTGGCCTACCTGCTGTTCAACGCCCATCCCTGCCTCGTCATGATGGGCGACGCGGGCAGCCGGGCCATCGGCCTGTTCATGGGCATCCTGGTGCTGCAGACGGGGAACTTTCTGCTGTGCCTGCCGTTTGCCATCGTCATTTTGCTGGACGGGGGCCTGGGCCTTCTCAAGCTGGCCGTCATGCGCACCTTCCACAGCAAGACCTTCATGATGTGGCTGCTGACGCCCCTCCACGACGAGACCCGGAAGAAGCGCCACTGGTCCGATACCCAGACCGTGTTCCGCTTCGCCATCGTCCAGCTCGTCTGCGCCCTGACCGGGCTGCTGGTCATGGCCGCCCTCCGCTGATGCATACCGAGACCATAAACCTATACGAGCACTACCATACGGCTGCCCCCGGAGACGGTGGGCAGCTGGTCGTCTATGCCCTGGAGCCCATCCCCAAGGTGGACCCCAAGCGCCGGTTCCCCGCGGTGCTGATCCTTCCCGGCGGCGCCTATTCGTGGGTGTCCCCCCGGGAGGCGGAGCCCGTGGCCATGCGGTTCCTCAGCCGGGGCTTCACCTGCGCCATCCTGAACTATTCCTGCGCCCCTGCCCGGTTCCCCGTGGCGCTACGGGAGGCGGCCATGGCTATGGGCTTCCTGCGGGAGCAGGCGGACCGGCTCCATATCGACCCTGAAAAGGTGGCCGCCCTGGGCTTTTCCGCCGGGGGGCATCTATGCGGCACGTTGGGCACCCTCTACGACGCCCCGGAGGTGGCGGACGTCGCCCCGGCGGCCATGATCCGGCCGGACGCCCTGGTGCTCTGCTATCCCGTCTCCGCCGCCCACGGCCGGACCCACGAGGACAGCTTCACCAACCTCTGCGGCCAGGATCAGGCCCTGAAGGACAGGCTTTCCCTGGACCGTTTGGTCCGGCGGGACATGATGCCCGTGTTCCTGTGGCACACCCGGACGGACGATTCCGTGCCCGTGGACGGGACCATGCGCCTCGCTTTAGCCCTGGCGGAGCAGGACGTGCCCTTCGCCCTCCACGTGTTCGCCGCAGGCCGCCACGGCCTCGCCACGGCGGACGATCTGGTCTACCGGCGGGACAACCTGCCGCCGGTCAGCGACGGGGTCCGGGACTGGCCGGAGCTGGCCGTTCGTTTCCTGTGGGAGCAGGGGTTCCATATCCAGGACGGAGAATAAATAATAGGCAACGAAAAAGCAGCAGGTTTCGGCCTGCTGCTTTCACATGTATTCGGTTCAGCGCTCCTCGCGGAAGTAGGGGAGACCCAAGGACATGGGGGGCTGATCCTCCCGCTTTTTGCGGAGGGACACGATGATGAGCACCAGGAGGGTGATGATGTAGGGGAACATCTTGTAGATCTCCTTGATGGCCATCTCCGTGCCCGTGGGGATGTACAGGTACAGGATGTAGAGGCCGCCGAAGAGGATGGAGGCCAGGATGCTCACGCTGGGCCGCCAGATGGTGAAGATGACCAGGGCGATGGCCAGCCACCCTCTGTCGCCGAAGGCGTTGTGGGACCAGATGCCGTTGGAGTAGTCCAGCACGTAGTAGAGGCCGCCGAGGCCCGCGATCATGCTGCCCACGCAGGTGGCCACGTACTTGTACTTGACCACGTTGATGCCGGCGGCGTCCGCCGTGGCGGGGCTTTCACCCACGGCCCTGAGGTGCAGGCCCGTCCGGGTGCGCTTGAGGATGTAGGAGGCCACGATGGCGATCACGATGGCGAGGTACGCCAGGAACCCGTAGGACAGGAACACCTGGCCGAACCAGCCCAGCTTGTTGGCGAAGGGCAGGGTGGTCTTGATGTAGCCGCTGGTGCCGCCCAGCACGATGGCGGGGACCTCCGCGTTGGAGAGCTTGATGAGGGAGCCGCCGAAGAAGTTGCCGAAGCCCACGCCGAAGGTGGTGATGGCAAGGCCGGTCACGTTCTGGTTGGCCCGGAGGGAGACGGTGAGGAAGCAGTAGAGGAGGCCCGTCAATAAGGAGCCGATGAGGCAGCAGACCAGGGGGATCAGCACCGCCAGCAGGGGGTTCATCATGCCCTTGGGGGTGAAGGTCTCGTAGTAGAAGGCGCCGATGACGCTGGAGATGGCCCCCATGTACATGATGCCCGGGATGCCCAGGTTCAGGTTGCCGGATTTCTCCGTCAGGATCTCGCCGGTGCTGCCGTACAGCAGGGGGATGCCCTGCATGATGGCCCGCGGGATAAAGGTCACGAGAAAGTTCAGCATCGTTATGCCTCCTTGCTGCTCTTGGCGAACTGGATCTTGTAGGTGATGAAGAATTCGCAGCCGATGATGAAGAACAGGATGATGCCCGTCAAAATCTCCGAGAAGGATTCGTTCAGGTAGAAGCTGGTGGCCACCTCCTTGGCGCCCAGCTGCAGGAACACCAGCAGGAAGCTGGTCAGGATCATGACGATGGGGTTGAACTTGGCGAGCCAGGACACCATGACCGCCGTGAAGCCGCGGCCGCCCACCAGGTCCGTGGACAGGGTGTGGTCCGTCCCGCCGGCAAGGAGCATCCCGATGAAGCCGCAGAGGGCGCCGGAGAGGACCATTGTGCGGATGATGACCCATTCCACCTTGATGCCCGCATACCGGGCGGTCCGTTCGCTCTCGCCCACCACGGCTATCTCATAGCCCTGCTTGCTGTACTTGAGGTAGATGTGGAGGAGCACCGTCAATATGGCGATCAGGATGATGATGATGGCGTACTGCTTGCCACCGATATAGGGGAGCCAGCCGATGTGGGTGTTCTGGTTGATCATGCCGATCTTGCCGGACCCCTTGGGCACCTCCCAGATGATGATGAAGTAGGCAGCGAGCTGTATGGCGATGTAGTTCATCATCAGGGTGAACAGGGTTTCGTTGGTGTTCCAGTGGGCCTTGAAGAAGGCGGGCAAAAAGCCCCACAGGGCGCCGGCGGCCACGCTGACCACCAGCATGATGAGGAGCATGAGCCAGTTGGAGGTGATGGTGTTGCCCAGGGTGATCATGACGGTGGCGCAGGCCAGGGCCCCGGCCATGACCTGCCCCTCAGCGCCGATGTTCCAGAACCGCATCTTGAAGGCGGGGGTCACCGCCAGGGAGATGCCCAGCAGGATGGCCAGCTTCTGGAACAGGACCCAGGTCTTTCGCTCGGTGCCAAAGGCCCCGTAGAACATGGTCTTGTAGAGGTCCAGGGGGTTCAGCCCCGTGACCATGACCGTGACCAGGGAGCACATGACGAGGGCCAGCAGGATGGCCGCGCCCCGGATCATCCACGCCTGGTACCAGGGGAGGGCTTCCCGCTTGACGATGTGGAACAGAGTGCGTTTATTTTTCATTGGTCTTTCCTCCCACACGGGTCATCAGCACGCCGACCTGCCGCTTGTCGGTGGTCCGAGCGTCCACCACGCCGGAGACCTGGCCACCGCAAAGGACCAGGAGCCGGTCGCAGAGCTCCAGCAGCACGTCCAGATCCTCACCCACGTAGATGACGGCCACGCCCTTCATCTTCTCGGCGGTGAGCAGGTTGTAGATGGTATACGAGGTGTTGATATCCAGGCCCCGGACCGCGTAGGCGGTCATGAGCACCGCCGGGTCCTGGGCGATCTCCCGGCCCACCAGCACCTTCTGCACGTTGCCGCCGGACATGCGCCGCACGGGGAAGTCGATGCTGGGGGTAACCACCTCCAGCTCCTTCCATACCTCGTTGGCCACCCGCTCGGGCTCCTTCTTATCCAGGAAGGGCCCTTTGTTCTTGCGCCAGGACCGGAGCATCATGTTCCCCGTCATGCCCATGGAGCCCACGAGACCCATGCCCAGCCGGTCCTCCGGCACGAAGGCCATGGAGATGCCGGCCTTCTGGATCTCCAGAGGGTCCTTGCCGGCCAGATCTTCCGTCTTTTCGGTCTTGGGGTTGTGGTAGATGATGGAGCCCTGGGCGATGGGGTAGAGGCCGGAGATGGCCTCCAAAAGCTCCCGCTGGCCGGACCCGGCCACGCCCGCGATGCCCAAAACCTCGCCGCTGTAGGCGGTGAAGTTGATGTTGTTGAGGCGCTTCACGCCCAGCTCGTCGTAGACCGTCAGGCCCTTCACCTCCAGGCGGGGCTTGGGGTCCACCGGCATGGGCCGGTCGATGTTCAGACTCACGGCCCGGCCCACCATCATATCCGTCAGGCTCTGCTGATCAGCGTCCTTGGTGAGCACGTCGCCGATGTATTCGCCCTTGCGCAGGATGGCCACCCGGTCGGAGACCTCCAACACCTCGTGGAGCTTGTGGGTGATGATGATGAGGGATTTGCCGTCCTTCTGCATGTTGCGCATGACAGCGAAGAGCCGATCCGTCTCCTGGGGGGTCAGCACGGCGGTGGGCTCGTCCAGGATCAGGATGTCCGCGCCCCGGTACAGGACCTTCACGATCTCCACGGTCTGCTTCTGGGAGACGGACATGTTGTAGACCTTCTGGTCCGGGTCGATCTCGAAGCCGTACTTCTGGCTGATCTCCTTGATCCGCTTGCCGGCCTCCTTCAGGTTCATCTTCCCGTCCTCGTCGAGGCCCAGGATGATGTTCTCCGTGGCGGTGAACACGTCCACCAGCTTGAAGTGCTGATGGATCATGCCGATGCCGTTGTCGAAGGCGTCCTTGGGGGAGGCGATGGTCACAGGCTTGTCGTGGATGTAGATCTGGCCTTCGTCGGGGTAGTATATGCCGGAAAGCATATTCATCAGCGTGGTCTTCCCGCTGCCGTTCTCACCCAGGAGGGACAGGATCTCCCCCTCGTGCAGCTCCAGATTGATGGCGTTGTTGGCGACCACGCTGCCGAATCGCTTGGTGATCCCCTCCATTTTGATGGCGTTCCTTACAGCTTCCAAGGCAGAGCATCCTTTCCACCGAGCGTTTACACCTGCGCATACAAGCTCGATCTTAGCAAAATTCTACCATATGCCATGCTTTTTGTAAATAAAAAATGAGGGCGTCCAAAAAATAATAAAGAAAACGGGCTGTCCGAGGACAGCCCGTCATGGTAGGTATGGGTTGGATTAGAAAGCGGTATCCAGCAGCGTGATGCCGTCGATCTGCAGATCGAAGTAGGGGGCGCTGCGGAACTCGGACTCGTGGAAGTAGCCGTCCTTGACCACTTCGGTGTCGGGGGTGTAGGCAGGATCGGTGTCCACGTCGGCCATGTAGCTGGTCAGGGGCGCGCCGTCCTTGGTGAAGGTGGCGGTGTCGAACACGTGGAGGGTGCCGGCTTCGAGGGCCTTCTGGACCTCTTCCAGCTTCTCCTTGGTGCCGGCGGCCACGACGCCCTCGTTGAGCTCGGTGAGCTTCACGGAGCCGGTGGCGATGGTGCCGGTCCAGTCGGTGTCGATGGGCTTGCCGTTCATGGCCGCGGTGATGGCGTACTCATAGTAGGGCTCCCAGTCGATACGAGAGGAGATCAGGTAGGTGTTGGGACCGGCTTCCTTGGTGCTGCCGTTGTAGGACACGTCGGGGATACCGGCTTCCTCACAGGCGGAGGGAGCGCCCAGGGAGTCGGCGTGCTGGCTGATGAGCTTGCAGCCGCCCTGGATCAGCTTCTGAGCGCCTTCCTTCTCGGCGGTGGGATCGTACCAGGAACCGGTGAAGGTGACTTCCATGGTGGCGGTGGGGCACACGGACCGGACGCCCAGGAAGAAGGAGGTGTAACCGGAGATAACCTCGGCGTAGGTGAAGGCGCCGACGTAACCGACCTTGGCTTCCTCAGCGGCGAACTTGCCGGCCTCGATCATCTCGTTCAGCTTCAGGCCGGCCACCACGCCCGCCAGGTAACGGCCCTCATAGATGGCCGCAAAGGCGTTGTGGTAGTTGGCCAGGTTCTCGGTGTGGGCCTTGGTGCCGGTGGAGTGGCAGAACTGCACGTTGGGGAACTCCTTGGCGGCCTGGATCATGTAGTCCTCATGGCCGAAGCTGTCGGCGAAGACGGCGATGCAGCCGGAGCTGGCCATATCGGCAGCGGTCTCGTAGCAGCTGTTGTCCTCGTTGATGCCGGTCTTCAGAACCATCTCGACGCCCAGCTTCTCGCAGGCAGCCTTGGCGGCGTTGATGAAGTTCAAGTCGTAGGTGGACTGCTCGTCATGCAGGCAGATGAAGCCTACCTTGACCTTCTTTGCGGGCTCCTCGGCGGGCTTGGTGCCCTTGCAGCCAACGATGGCAAGGACCATCACCAGACACATCATGATTGCCAAAAAGCGTTTCATTCAGATACTTCCTCCTGTTTGTAGGTTTTATTGCAGACCCTTGGTCTTACAATCCTGTAAAAAGACTGCCGCGCTTGGGCGGACAAATCCTTCACCAAATACATGCACAACCTTATTCTAACAGAACAAACAAGATTTGTACAGCATTCTTTTTCGGATTCTTGGAAAAAAAGAACGGGGGGGAAGGGGCAGCGGCGGCGGTGATCCTCTTTTTCGGGGCAAAGTCCATAAAACCCTTTGAAAAAGTACACGGATGCGGTATACTGATTGTAATACGAAAAGGGAGGCAGCATATGAACGGAGACTTTACACTCTATACCCCCACCAAGGTGGTCTTTGGCCGGAAGACGGAGGAGAAGGCGGGCGAGCTGGTCCGCGCCTTCGGCGGC
>CACXNN010000037.1 GCA_902768995.1 uncultured Eubacteriales bacterium
GTATACAAGAGGTGAAAGGACGGAAACGGCCATGAAGATACAACAGGTGGAGGAGCTGGTGGGCATCAGCAAGAAGAACATCCGCTTCTACGAGGAGCAAAGGCTCCTCTCTCCCGGCCGGGCCGAGAACGGCTACCGGGAGTACGGGCGGGAGGACGTGCTGCGATTGAAAGAGATCAAGCTCCTCCGGAAGCTGGCCGTGCCCATCGAGGACATCCGGGCCGTCTTAAAGGGCGAAGGCTCCCTGGAGACCTGCCTCACCCGGCAGCTTCGGGAATTCGACCGGCAGCGGGAGAGCCTGGACGCCATGGAGGGCATGACCCGGGAGCTGCTGAGCCGGCCGGGCCTGACCCTGGAAGGGCTGGACGCGGAGGAGTGCCTGGAGCGTATCGAACGGTTGGAGAAGGAGGGACAGAGCTTTATGGACGTGTCGAAGCGGGACGTGCACCGCAAAAAGGCCACGGGCGCGGTCCTGGGCGCGGCAATCATCATCGCCCTGATCCTGCCCGCCCTGTTCGTCATCCTGTGGGCCAACGGGCAATCGCCCCTGCCTATCCCGGTGCTGATCGCCATCATCGCCGTGCCCGTGGTCGTCATCGCCTGCATCGTGGCGGTGCTCATTCAACGGATCAAGGAAATCAAAGGAGGAGAAGAAGATGAAGCTGCTCAGTATTGATCATGTGCCCGGTCAGCAGATCGAGGCTTTGGGCATGGTGAAGGGAGCCGTGGTGCAGACCAAGCACTTCGGCAAGGACTTTATGGCGGCCCTGAAGACCCTGGTGGGCGGCGAGATCGTCAGTTACACCGAGATGCTCAACGAGGCCCGGCAGATCGCCGTCAAGCGCATGGTGGACGAGGCGAAGGCCCTGGACGCCGATGCCGTCGTGGGTATCCGCTACGGGTCCGCCCAGGTCATGCAGGGCGCCGCCGAGGTGCTGGCCTACGGCACGGCGGTGAAGATCCTGGGGCCCAAGGAAGGGACGGTGCGGCTGTGAGCGTCCCCATCCTGTCCATGGTGTTCATGGCCCTGGCGGCGCTGTTCTGCTTCGCCATGCCCATCCTGCTGCTGATCTATTATCGAAAGAAAGGCGCGGATATCCTGCCCTTCTTCATCGGCTGCGCCGTGTTCGTGATCTTCGCCCTGATCCTGGAGTCTCTCATGCATCAGCTGGTGCTGAAGGTGCTGCCTGTGGGGAAGACGATCCTGGGGAACACCCTCCTCTACGCCCTCTACGGGGGCCTGGCCGCCGGCATCTTCGAGGAGACCGGCCGGTTTTTGGCCTTTAAGACCGTGCTGAAAAAGAAGCTGGGGAACGATAGCAACGCCCTCATGTACGGGGCAGGCCACGGCGGCATCGAGGCCATACTGATTGTGGGCCTAACCTACATCGGCAACATCGTCATCTCGATGCTCATCAACGCCGGGCAGACGGACCTGCTGATGGTCACCGCCACCGGGGAGGTAGCGGAACAGGTGCAGGCCGTCTTCGATTCCCTGATCACCACCGCCCCCTGGACCTATCTCTTGGCCATCGTGGAGCGGGCCGTGGCCATCACCACCCACATCTGCCTGTCGGTGCTGGTTTGGTTCGCGGCGAAGAAGTCCGGAAAGTTCCGGCTGTTCCCTCTGGCGATCCTCCTGCACGCGGCCCTGGACGGTCTCACAGTGATCCTGGCGGCCCGCCTCCCCCTCTGGGGAGTGGAAGGCTGCCTGGTGGTCATGGCGGTGCTGCTGGTCCTGCTGGCCTGCAGCGTGTGGCGACGCAACGCAGAGATGTAGAGTATCAATTGTACAAACAGTGCCCGGGCAGGCGAAACCTGCTCGGGCACTTTCTTTGAAAAGTGTCTATTGTCAGAATATGGGGTAGAGGGTCATGGTAACCAAGACCACACAAACTGTGACAAATGCAGCTGGAATAATCCCCATTTTAAGCAGGTCTCGTTGTGAATAGTTGCCCATGCCCATGACGACAGCGATGGCTGGTGTGGCCATAGGGGTGAGGAAACTGGTCATGAACGCCGTAGTGGCCAGCATCAGGATGCCAATGGGGTTGCAGCCGAGAGATTGAGCCAACATAACGTACAAAGGCTGAAAAATGGCGCCGACACCATTGTTCATCATGAATTGAGTCAGGATGAAGGGGACTAAGAACAGAATCAACCCAGCAAGGTAGTTGTTCTTTGTAGCCAGTACGATCGTGGAGAGTTTGGAGCCGATCAACTCCGAAACGCCTGTTTCAGAGAGCGCGTTGCCAATGCCCAGGGACCCCACAAAGAGAAGTACCATACTGAGATTCATGGAGCTGATGATTTCGTCCTTTTTCAGAACGCCTGAAAACGCCAGAACAAGCGCTCCGGTTGTGGAGATGACCCAGGTGGGAATGCCGATTTTTGAGGAGAACATGAGACCAAGCAACACCAAGATGAAAGTCGCATAACCGATGACCTCACGGACAGGATCTAACTTTGCAACTTCCAGAGTTTTGCTTTTTGCTTCGATCTGCGCATCGTCTACCTGATGATTGGGCGCCATGCGAGGTACAACGAAGATGGCCATGATGAGCACAGCGATTGCGCCGGGCAGACGACAGATTATGAAGTCCTTCATGGTCATCATCTGCACGGTGTAGTTATACGCTTCGAAATAACCGTTGATTTGGGCGACCTGGGTGACAACCATGTTGGTAGGAATGACCATGCAAGAGCCAATGCCTGCCAAAGCAATGGGAAAGAGGAGTTTGGAAGGGCTGACCTTCAACTCCCTGCAAACTGCCGCCGCCAAAGGGATAACTACGGTGATGGTGACCATAACGCTGGGAATGAAGCTGATCATAATGACAGCCAATAGCACATATCCTACCAGTATCTTCTGGAAGGAGCCTTTTGCCATGCGGACGATCCCGGCAGTGATTTTGTTGATCATCTGAGTTTTATTGAGTCCCGCGGAGACCACGAACATAGAGGCCATCAATATCACATTTGCGTTAGAGAAGCAACTAAGCGCTGTCGCGGGTTTTAGACACTTGGTCAGCACCATGAGGATCATGCTGCCCAGTGCCACTGCCGTGATAGAATAGCGCTTGCCCGCTGTAGCGAACCCAATGATAGTCACTACGAAAATGACAAGACAAATGGTGAGAGTTGACATTGTTTTTGCACATCCTTTCTGCCTTTGGTTCAGCGTTTGGGAATCTGCGGCTCACTTACTCCGCTCAATCCGATTAGGTTAAAGAGGACAAGAAGGTTCTTCTGCACACCCTTATAGGCATCAGTGCAGTCGTAGTATTCGTTTAGAGCGTGACCGTTTCCGCCAAATCCACCGCCTGCAATCGTGACGGCGGGAATACCCAGTGACAAGGGAACGTTGGCATCCGTGCTTCCGGACGGCATGTAGTCCGGTGTGATACCGCAAATTTCAAAAGCTTCAGCCACATAGGGGACGATGTCGTAATCCTTGGGCTGGTGCCCCACTGGACGATCACCGATCTTCTTTATGTCCATGATGATTCGGGCTTCAGTATCGAACTTGCCGATACTGCCCTGCTTCCATTTACGTTCCTCGATCCAGCGGTCGTTTTCATCCTGTACCGCTTTTTCCAAACAGGTAAGAAATTCCTTTTCTACGGAGATCAAGGCGTCTTTATCGTCAGAACGCATATCTACCAACATGTTGCAAGCAGACGGAATCGCGTTGATGGAAGTCCCGCCTTCCACCACGCCGACACTGAAAGTAGCTTTGGGATTCTCTTGCGTCCGGATTTCCGAAATGTAAGCGATTGCCCGTCCCATGGCGTGAATGGGATTGACCAATCCAAACGCATTATAGGAATGGCCGCCGGGGCCATGGAAAGTAATTTTATAGCGATAGCTGCCCGTTCCTCCGTAGCAAAGAACAGGACATGCGGCATCAATGGAAACGAAAGCGTCGACACGATCCCGGTTCTCTTTAAAAAAGTGTTTCATGCCGCGCAGATCGCCTAAGCTTTCCTCTCCAACATCTCCGCCGATGATGATATCGCCGACAGGCTTTAATTGCGCTTCACGAATGGCTCGAAGCAGGCATAGTATTTCAGCCAGTCCTCTGGTATCATCTGCAATACCCGGAACGGAAATGATGTTTCCTTTCCGCGTGATTTCCAATGGCGTTTCCATGGGGAAAACCGTGTCAAGATGGGCAGAAACATACAGTGTCGGACCGTTTCCGGTGCCGCGGATCACTGTATACACATTCCAAGCATCGTCCATGTAGGTTTCATACCCTTCGGCTTCGATCATGCTGCGAAAATGCAAGGCCCGATCTTTTTCGCAGTTATAGCAGGAGGGAATTTGAACGAGCTCCAACTGCTGCTGCAGGGTGTGTTCCTCATCATTTTTGATATAAGCAAACGCACTTTTGATCGGCTCTGAAGAAAACAGCTTTTTTATGTTTTCTGTCATATAAACCTCCTTGAATCCTTTAATTGTTCCAAATGGCCATGTGATCCCTGCGCGCATATTCATTATACTATTGACAGAAATTCGTGAAAAATATATAATTGGTCGTAAAATCCATATCATTATAGATATATACTTTATTGATTTGATCCATTATTTGTTCCGTTGAAATCAGCAGAGAAGGAAGCAGATATGAAATTAGAACAGTTGCGACACATCATCGAGGTGTCCAATACGGGGTCGTTCAGTCAGGCAGCTAAAAAGCTGTACATGGCACAGCCAAACTTGAGCCGGTCTGTCAAGCGGCTGGAGGAAGAGTTAGGATACAGTATATTTCTTCGAACCAGCACTGGGGTAACGCCGACGCCCAAAGGGTTGGCACTCATTGAACATGCAAGACTGGCATACATGGAGTGCCAAATCATGGCTGATACCAAGAAAGTGGAGAAATCGGTTCAGCGTAAGCGGTTGAATTTTGCGGCACTGCGGTCACGAAATACAGCCTTTTTGCCCATGATCTATCAAAAGTATGCAAATTCTTCCATTAGCTCTGTCTGTCTGGACTGTTCCAGTATGGATGAGATAATACAGCTGATTATCTCTGCTCAAATAGACTTCGCCGTCATCGAAACGATCTCTCCCTTTATATCTGCGACACGGACAAAGCTGCATAATCTTGATATTGAGTATCATCCTTATTCCAATAGTCGTATATATGCAGCTGTTGGCCCCCATAACCCTCTATATGAGGCTGAGCGTACCACGCTGAAGGAGCTTCAATCTCACACCATTGTATCTCATGCGTGTATCAACGGTGATAATAGCATGAATTATTCCGTAATCCTGGGCATAGAAAACGAAGCCCACGGCAGCATTAAGACCAACTCTCTAAAGGTGTTCAATCAATTGATTTATGAAACTATGGTCGTGGGCCTTGTAGCTACGCCGCCGGAGCTGTTTCAAACCATTTGTGAATACAAGGATATTCGTCTGTTGAATATCGTGGATAGTGATCTTTCTGTAGAGTACGCATGGATAAAACTTCGTCGGTTCCCTTTGAGTGAACTTGCTAAAGAGAGCTTGGCTTATCATTTGGAAACTTTTGGAAAAAGAGAACAATAAAATACGGTTTCTCGGTAAAAACGAGGAACCGTTTTTTTATATTGATTATTCACCTGTTACCAGATGCGGTAGGCCATGAGGAAGTGTCCCTTCCAGTAGTTGGTATAGATGCTGCTGCGGATCACCACGCACCCGGCGGAGCTGCCTGCGTCGATCATCCGGCCGCCGCCCATGTAGATGCCCACATGGCCCGTGGACTCGCTGCTGCCGGAGAACACCAGAATGTCGCCCCGCTGCAGGTCGTTGATATCGGTGATCCGGGTAAACCGGGAGCAGGTCCGCCACCGGACGCTGGTCATGTAGCTCACGTTCACCCCCGCCTGCTTCAGACACCAGTAGACGAAGCCGGAGCAGTCGAAGCTGCCGGGCCCCTTGGCGCCCCGCACGTAGGGGCAGCCCAGGCGGCTTTCCGCGGCGGCGATGAGCCCTTCCACCCCGGAGCCGTAGTTGCCGGCGGGCCGTTCCGTGGGCTTGACCGTGGGCGCGGCCGTCACCTCGGGCTCCTCCTGGGGCGTAGGATCGGGGGCCTGGGGCGTGGTCTCCGTGATCTCCCCGCCTGTGACGGGGGCTTCGGTGGCCTTAGCCGTCCGCTTGGGGGTGGTTTTCGCCGTCCGCTTGGCCGTGGCCTTGGGCGTCGCCTTCGCCGTGGGCTTAGGTGTGGCCGTGGCCGCCGCCGTCACCGAGTCGGACAGCAGCTTCTTCAGGGTCTCCGGCCCCACCTTGCCGTCCACGGAGAGGCCGTTGCGGCGCTGGAACTCCTCCACGGCCGTCCGGGTGATCTCCCGGTAGTTGCCCGTGGCCTGGCTGGATTTCATATATCCATACTTGACCAGCAGCCGCTGGAAGGCCAGCACGTCCTCCCCCCGGTCGCCCTCCTCAAAGGCGTGGGCGGAGACGGTGTCGTCGTTGAGCAGGGTCAGCGTCCCCACGCCCAGGTTCCCGTCGGTCACGAGGCCGTTGTCCGCCTGGAACCGCTTCACCGCCTGGGCGGTCAGCTTGCCGTATGTCCCGTCGGGTTTCAAACACAGGTATCCCAGGTCCAGCAACCGCTGCTGCCAGGCCAGGATCTGATCGGATTTGTCCCCGATCCGCAGGAAGTTGGCCACGGGCTCGTCCCCAAAGAGGGTCTCCATCACGGTGGAATCCACCGACGTGCCGCTGCCCAGCTTGTTCAGCACCCGGAACCGGTCCACGGCAATGGCTGTGGCGTCGTCAAAGTTGCCGTCCGCCGCCGTGGCCAGATATCCCAGCTCGATGAGCCGCTCCTGGATGCTCTTGACCTCGGCGCCCTGATCCCCGGGGAGCACGGCGTAGAGGGCGGCGTCCTCGTCGTTCAGCTTCAGGAAGGTGGCTTCGTCGCAGAAGCCCGTTTCCGGCAAGCCGTTCCGGCGCTGGAACATGGCCATGGCCGTGGCTACGCCGGCCCCGTATACGTCCTCCGGCTGCTCGAAGTCCAAATATTCCAGGGTCATGAGCCGGATCTGGATGTCCAGTACGATGGGGGAGCGCATGCCCGTGCCGATCACATCCCCGTTCAGGGGATTCAGCGTGGGCGTGGGCGTGGGCACCTCGGTGGGCACCGGGGTGGGCACCGGGGTAGGCACCGGGGTGGGCACGGGCGTGGCCTCCACCGGCGCGGCGGTCCTGTCCCGGGTCTCGGGACTGGGGGTCACCTGGACCACGTGCTCGTTCCGGCCCGGGTCCGGCTGCTCCACCGCCACCGCCAGGAAGGACCGATGCAGATACTCCCGGGCGTAGAGGCCTCCGGCTACGATGAGCCCCAGCACCAAAATGGACAGGAGCCAGACCAGCACCGCGGTGGTCCGATCCCGTCCTTTCTTTTGCTGAACCCGTTTTTCCATAGCCGTTCCCTTTCCTGTTTCTTGCCTCTATTGTACCGAAATCGGCCCCCCTTTTTGTTAACGGCTCGTAAACAAACTGCGGGAAACTTGCAACATCCGGATGAATTTTTCCGCATCCTTGCCAAGGTTTTCCAAATCAAAAGCGCCCGGATCGCTCCGGGCGCTGCAAGGCGCTTTGTCTTACTCCGCGGCCAGGCGCTTGAGGGACTCGGCCATGAAGCGGGTGTTGAAGAGCATCTCCGAAAGGAGGATGCACTCGTTGGCCACGTGGCACTTGTCCGGCCGGCCGGGCTGGGTGACGCCCACGGCCACGGCGTTCCGGAACTCCCGGGCGTAGGTGCCGCCGCCGATGGAGATGGGCTTGGCGTCCCTGTCGCCGGAGAGCTCGCCATACACGTCCATGAGGGTGCTGACCAGCTCGGTTTCGGGGGCGATGTAGTGGCCCAGGGAGTTGGACCGTTCCTTGACGGTGAAGCCCGCGGCGGCCATGCGCTCGTCGATGGGGCCGGTGAGCTCGGCAAAGGTCATGGAGGCGGGGTAGCGGGTATCGAAGCCCAGGGTGACCCCGGTCTCGTCGGCGACGAGGATGGTGGGGGCCAATGTCAGCCGCCCGGAGGCGTCGGTGAAGTCCACGCCCAGGCCCTCGCCATGGTTGTAGCCGCAGAACAGGCCACAAAGGGCGCTGAAGGTCTCCTTGTCCGCGGGGGGCACGTCGCTGTCCGCGATGGCCCGCAGAAGCTTCATGAGGGCGTTGTCCGCGTGGTCCGGCATGGAGGCGTGGCCCTCCTTGCCCAGCAGGTGCAGGGCGGGGACGGTGCTGGCCGCCTCGCCGGGGATCACGTTGCCGGCGGTGCCCACTTTGGCCCGGACAGCGCAGGGGTATTTCTTCTCGAAGAACATGTGGGAGATGTTCATCTCGCTGTTGACCACCGGGTAGGTGGCGTCGGGGGTGAAGGCCATGGTGGGCTCGCCCTCCACCTCCTTGTACCGCTGCATGCCCGTGGAGCCCCGCTCCTCGTCGCAGCCCAGGAGGATGCGGACCCGGCGCTTCATCTTGACGCCGCTCTCCTTCAGGGCGTAGAGGGCGTAGAGGGCGGACACCGCCGCACCCTTGTCGTCCGCCGTGCCCCGGCCGTACATGGCCTCGTCGTGGATCTCGGCGCCGTAGGGGGGATACTGCCAGCCCGTGCCCTCGGGCACCACGTCCAGGTGGGCCATGACGGCCACGATCTCGTCGCCCTCGCCGTACTCCACCACGCCGCAGCGGGCTTCCACGTCCCATACCTTCTCAAAGCCCAGCTTGCGGGCGATGTCCTGGGCCTTCCGCAGGGCGTTGTAGACGTTTTCCCCGTAGGGCATGCCCTCCTTGGGCTCGCCCCGGGACACGGAGGGGATCCGGATCAGTTCCTGCAGGTCCTTTACCTGTTCCTCAAAGCTTCTTTCGATGATATCCAACATGGCAAGTCCTCCCTTTGTCGTTCGTTAGGTATATCTTATCATATCGCCTTTCGTTTCGCCACCGTTTCTTCACGTTTCGTTCCTTGAAACCCGAAGGATGTTGTGATACAATACGTTCTTGTCTGGAGGGAATGGGATGATCAAGAAAGCCTTCAATTGGATACGGAGCCTGCTGCCCGACTATAGCTGGGTCTGTTTGCTGTTTTTGGTCCTGGTCCAGTGCACCGTCTTTTGGGCCACCCGCATCCCCCTGATGTTCATGGAGAAGATCGATCTGGCCACCGCGTGGGACGGCCGCATCCCCTTCCGGCCCGGCTGGGTGTCCATCTACGTGCTGTCCTTCGTCTCCTGGCTGGTGACCTTCTTCCTGCTCTTTCGGCAGCGGAAGGAGCACGTGTACCGGAACTCGGCGGCCTATCTTCTGACCCTGCTCTTGACGGGGGCCACCTTCCTGCTGCTGCCGGGGGCCATCCAGCGCCCGGAGGTCACGGGCAGGGGCTTCTTTCCCTGGCTCACCCGGGTGGTCTACGCCTGCGACCAGCCCAACAACCTGTGCCCCTCCCTCCACGTGGTGTGCAGCTACTACTGCTGGCGGGCCATCTGGGACACGGAGGGCATCCCCACCTGGTATCGCCGGTTCAACTTCGTCTTTCTGCTGCTGGTGTGCTGTTCGATCCTGTTCGTGAAGCAGCACGTGCTGG
>CACXNN010000038.1 GCA_902768995.1 uncultured Eubacteriales bacterium
AAGGCCGCCTGCAAAAAGGTCTTCGAGGCCCTGCGCTATTCCGACCCCGTGTCCGCCTACGGCCTCGTGGACGTGGAAGAACGCATCAAGGCTGAGTTCGACGTTCTGACCGACGCGGTCATCGCGGACGATCCCAAGGCCGTCTCCGCCTCCGCCGACGAGCTGCTGACCCTCATCGCCGAGCGCAATAAGAAGAGCAAGGCGGGGAAGTGAGACGAAGGATATCCAATAGATTCGTATGCGGCTGTTCACCTGCCCCGTCTGCGGGGGAAAGCTGAATATCAAGATCGGAACGGAGTTCGCGACCTGTGAATCCTGCGGGAACGTGACGAAGATCGATCCCATGGATGCGAAGCGGTTCACGGAGATCTATCGGTCCGCCGAGCGCTCCATGCGGCTGAATTCCGTAGAGGGATACGAGGAGGCGTTCCGTCAGCTGGATTCGATCTCGTTCATCGAGGAGGCCCGCAAAAAGCGGGTGGAATGCGAAAAGCGGCTCCAGGACCTACAGGCGGACCTGCAGAGGCGGCAAGCCCAGGGCTCCGCGTCCGAGCAGCAGAACACGGGTTTTGCCGGTGTTCTGCTGGCAGTGACCCTTGTTTTTTGTGCGGCCGCTCTCGCGGGGGTGGCTTGGCTGGTCGTTCTGCTTCTCAAAGGTGCCCTATCCCCCAGAGCCACGGCGGCGGTCATCGCCATCGCGGCGCTGGCAATCTTGTCCGCGTTTATCAACAGGGTGAAACAATCAAATCAATAGTGCGGCGAAAAAGCTGATCCGCACCAAAAACGAAACAGAGAATACGGCCGCCCCCCGCTGAATCCGGTATCATTACTCGTACCCAAAAATGACCCCCCAATTCCTTGGGGGGTCATTTTCTCGCGATTGGATTTGAACGGGCACGGTGGTGAATTGGGTGTCAGTGGCAGCCAAGAGCCACACATTCGAGATGGCTCACATATCCTTTCTGTTTCTGGATATGCGCTTGCGGCTGGAGGAGATGGCCCCCTGGGGGCAGACCAGCACGCAGAGGTGGCAGCCCACGCACTTCTTGCCGTCCAGCAGAGGCCGCCGGTCCCTATCCAGGCGGATGGCCTGGTGGCCGCCGTCGGCGCAGGAGATGGCGCAGCGGCCGCAGCCCATGCACTTCTCCCGGTGGAACTTGGGGAAGATGACCGTGTCTCGCTCCAGCACGTCCGTGGTGTGGCTGACGGAACCGAGGGCCAGGCCCCGGGCTTCGTTCACGCTGGAAAAGCCCTTCTCCGCCAGGTAATAGGCAAGGCCCGCCTTGAGATCGTTGATGATCCGATAGCCGTACTGCATGACGGCGGTGGTGATCTGGATGCTGCCGCCGCCCAGGAGGATGAACTCGAGGGCGTCCCGCCAGGTCTCGATGCCGCCCATGGCGGAGAGGTGCATGCCCTGCAGGTTGGGGTTCTGCCCCAGCTCCGCGATGAACCGCAGGGCGATGGGCTTTACGGCGTTGCCGCTGTAGCCGCCTACGGCGGACATGCCGTGGACTGCCGGGGCGGACACGTAGGTGTGGGGGTTCACGCCGATGATGCTCTTGATGGTGTTGATGGCGGCGATGCCGTCGGCCCCGCCCCGCCGGGCTGCCTCCGCCGCCGGGGACATGGCGGCCACGTTGGGGGTGAGCTTGGCCAGGATCGGTATCTTCGCCCCCCGCCGGGCGGCGGCGGTGAACCGCTCCACCAGCTCCGGCACCTGGCCGATGTCGGACCCAAGGCCCCCGTCCATCATGTTGGGGCAGGAGAAGTTGAGCTCGATGGCGTCGGCCCCGTTCTCCTCGCAGAGGCGGCTGAGCTCCTCCCACTCCCCCTCGTTCTGGCCCATGATGGAGGCCAGGATGAACTTGGTGGGGTAGTTCTGCTTGAGCCGCCGGAAGATCTCCATGTTCTCGGCCACGCTGTGGTCCGAGAGCTGCTCCACGTTCTTGAAGCCCAGGATGGTCCCGTTGTCCCCGGTGATGGCGGAGAAGCGGGGGGAGGCCTCATGGATGTCGAAGGAGCAGATGGTCTTGAAGCAGGCCCCGGCCCAGCCCGCCTCGAAGGCCCGGGCGCACATGTCGTAGGTGCTGGCCACCACGGAGGAGGACAGGAGGAAGGGGTTCTCGAGGGGTACGCCGCACAGGTCCGTCCGCAGGAGGTCCTCGTTTTCCGGCAGGGGCACCTCCAGCTCCGGCCTGACCTCGTCGTACAGCCGCCCGATCAGGCGCCGGATGGGCACCTGGTGGGGCCGGACGCAGGCGTCCTCACAGGGGGCGTGGCAGAGGAGGCAGGGGTCCTGCTCCGGCAGCCGGGCCGCGGCCGCCTTCTCGTCGTCGAACCAGAGGCTGCGAAGCAGCGCCGCCGCGTCCAGCTTCCCGCAGGCGGCGGTGCAGGGGGCGTCCGCGCACAGGGCGCAGCGGATCATATCCTTCCGGCGGATGGTTCTTTCAAAGAGCATAGGCGTTCCTCCTGTAGCGATGATTTCAGGCCACGTCCGTCAGCTTCAGGTTCTTGACCTTCCTGAGAGCGATGACGTTGACGATCACGGTGAAGAGCACGGTCATGGCCGCCGCGTACCCCCAGGCGGGGAAGCACACGCCCCGCTCCAGCTGGATGAAGGACTGCTCCATGGCGCGGACGATCCGATAGCCCACGTAGGAGCCGGCCGCAAGGCCCAGCAGGATGCCCAGGATGGTGGTGAACACCGTCTCCCGGGTCACGTAGGCGATGACCTCCTTCGTGGTGAAGCCGTTGATCCGCATGACGGTCAGCTCCCGCTTCTTCTGCAGGATGTAGATGTTGGTCAGGTTCATGAGCACCACCCCGGCCATGACCGCCGCCATGAGGATGAACAGGATCACCACGATGTTGATGACGGAGGTGGCGGCCCGGAACATGGTATTGCCCTCGTCGGAGGGCGTGTAATCCTCGAATCCGACCAGTTCCTTCAACTCCGTCAGGAGCTTTTCTGCCTCCCTGTCGCCGAAGCGCAGGAAGAAGGCGTTGTACGTGGGCTCCTTTCCGAACAGGGATTCGAAATAGGCGGGGCTCATGACCATGAGCCGGCCGATGTAGTTTTCGAAGATGCCGGCCACCTGCACCGTGGCGGGCTGGGTCCCGCCCAGGGTGATATCGAAGGTGCTCCCTATGGACAGATCGTATTTTTCCGCCAGCCGTCGCTGGATCAGGATGCCCTCGTCCGTGGGGGCGAGGGGCTCTCCCGTCTGCCAGTCGTCCAGACGGTGCATGCCCTCGATGGCGGCGATGTCCCCCACGTACAGCTCGCCCACGTCCATATCCTGGATGCGGAAGGTGACATTGCCGTCGTGCAGCAGGACGTGATCCACCCCGGCTTCCTTCAGATACGCCTCGATATCCCCCGGATATCCGCAGCGGACTCGCCCGTCGTAGTGTACGATGCCGTCATACTGGTTCACCACGGCATGATCGATGGCATATTTGAGGGTGAAGCCGATGACCACCAGGGCGCAGCAGCCCGCCACGCTCACCACGGTCACCAGCACCCGCTTGATATCCGTGCGGATATTCAGCAGCACCAGCCGGGAATAGAGGGACAGCAGATGCTTTCCGCCGCCCTTCGCCTTCTTCTGGCCCTTGGGCACCGGTGCCTGCATGAGCTGGATGGCCGGGGTCCGCACCAGCCGGTGGCAGGCGAAGGTCACCGCCGCCGTAGCTAGCGCCACACCGCCTCCCACCACGATCAGGGTGGGCAAGCCCACCAGGATGGCGCGGCCGAGGTCGATGGTGAAATAAAGGTTATAGCTGCTGAGGATGAATTTCTCGATGCCGAAGCGGGCCAGCAAAATGCCAAGGACCGCCCCCAGCACCGTGGCGGACAGGCCGAAGGTCAGGTACTTAGCGAAGATCTCCCGATTGAAGAACCCCAGGGCCTTGGTGGCGCCCACCAGCGTCCTCTGCTCGTCCACCATCTTGCTGACCGTGGCGTAGATGACCAGGGCGCCGATGACCACGAACAGGAGGGAGAAGGTCATCTGCAGGCTGGACAGGTTGTCGCTGCTCGCCTTGAGCTGGACGAAGCTGGCGTTGCCCCGGCCGTCCAGGACGATCCAGCGGCCCGGCTCCATGGTCCGCAGCTGCTCCCGGGCCTCGTCCAGCATCCGGACGCCCCATTCGTATTGGGCCAGGCCATCTGCGTACTGCTGTTCCCCGTCCTCCAGCTCCTGGCGCTTGGCGGCGATCTCGGCCCGCCCCGCCTCCAGGTCCCGGAGGCCCTGCTCGTAGGCTTCCTTCCCGGCGTTGAATTGGGCGAGGCCATCCTCGTAGGCGGCCAGGGCCTCGGCATACTGGCGCTCGCTCTCCTGGTAAACGGCCATGGATTCGTCGAACTGCCGCTTGCTGATATAGTAGGCGTTGGCGCTCCGGATATACCGGTCGTGCCCGTCGTCCCACTGGGCACAGCCGTCCACCAGCTGCGCGAATTCGGAAGTGTGCTCGTCCACCTTGGCGGACGCCTCCTGCGCCAGGTACGCCCGGATGGCCTCCGGGTCGTATGCCGGCGCGTCGGGATCGTCCGCATACAGGGCGTCGTATACGGTGCGGAGCACGCTGTCGGGGATGTCGGCGGTGTCGATCGCCTGCTTCGCCACGTCGCTCAACGTCTTGTCCAGCTCCACCTTCACGTCGACGGTGAGCCACAGCTCGTTGGCCGCGGTGTTGGAGCTGTATATGTTGGGGGGCTGGGGCTGGGCCCAGTCGATCCAATCGGAGGTGTCCTCGCCGACGGCCGTCTCCACGGCCCCGCGCACGGCGTCGCGGACGGTGCCCTTGGCCTCCTCCAGGGAGTTCCAACCGTTTTCCAATTGGATCTCGGCGAAGGTGAGCTCCCGTTCGCCCTCGGACAGGGCCTGTCCGCCCTGATCCAGCTGGGCCTTGGCGTCGTCCAGCTGGGCCCGGGCCTCGCTCAGCTGCTGCTCCGCTTCCGCCAGCTGCCGCTCGCTGTCGTCCAGCTGGGCCTTGGCGTCCTGGAGCTCCTGCTCGCCGTCCAAAAGCTGCTGCTCGCCTTCCTGGAGCTTCCGCCAGCCGTCGTCCAGCTGGCGGCGGCCGTCAGCCAATTCCTGCTTCGCCTCCTCCAGGGTGGCGCTGTTCTCGTCGATCTTGGCCTGGGCCTGCCCTTTCAGCTGCTCGTCCCGAAGGGCGATCTGCGTGGGGGCCAGCGCTTCGATCCGGTCCAAGACCAGGGTCACGGCATCGTTGTACGCCCCGCTGAACCGATTGGCGTTCGTTACGCCCTCCACGGCGACGAGCGCCTTCATGCAGCAGCCGCCCAGAGCCTCGTGATCGAAGGTGTCCCGGGTGACCAGCACGTAGGGGACGTCCGGCACGTTCCGGTTGACGTGGTCGGGACTGGTTATGATGCCCGTGATCAAAAGGTCCAACGGGCTGAGGTAATATTGGCCGGTAGCGTCCGTCATCTCCAGCCATTCCATGGTATCCCCCACCTGCAGGCCCATCTTCTCCGCCAGCTGGTTCTCGATGGCGCATTCCGACGCGCTTTGGGGCAGGCGGCCTTCCCGCACGTTGGGCCGATTCAATCGCTCGGTCACGGTGATGACCACGGCGCTTTCCCGCGCCCCGTTCCCATAGGCGTTGGCGCCGGTCTGCCACAGGGGTTCCACGTCCACGACGCCCGCCGTGTTTCTCAGGGCGTCCAGGTCCTCCGCCGACAGCAGGTGGGTGGAGACGACCTCGATGTCCCGGAAGTCCAGCCCGTTGTACGCCTTCGAGCCGTTGAGCTTCATGGCCGCGGCGGCATAGCAGATGCCCAAAAAGGCGGTCACCCCCATGAGGGCGATGATCAGGATGGACAGGTAGGAAACCTTCTGCCTGCCTATGTTCCGCAAAGCGTCTTTTCGTTGTGTCCTCTTCATTTCGTTCCCTTAAGTCATGTTACGTCTGTGAGTTTCAAATGCTTCACCTTGCGCAGGGCGATGGCGTTGACGACCACGGTGAAGAACACGGTCATGGCCACGCCGATAAGCCAGGCAGTTACGCTGACGCTGCGGTCGAACTGGATGAACGGTTGCTCCATGGTGCGCACAATGGCATATCCCAACAGGGCGCCCAGGCTGACCCCCAGCAGGATGCCCAAAGCGGTGGTGGCTACCGTCTCCCGAAGAACATAGTCGATGGTCTCCCTGGTGGTAAAGCCGTTCACACGCATGACGGTCAACTCCCGCTTTTTCTGCAGGATATAGATGCTGGTCAGATTCATGAGCACCACACCGGCCATGACCGCCGCCATGAAGATGAACAGGGCCACCACGGCGTTCATGACGGACGTGGCCGTCTGGAAGAGCTTGCGGAAGGCATCGGAAGCCGTATAGCCTTCATATCCGATCATCTCGGTGAATCTCTGGTTCAAGGCGTTGGCGTCGGCGCCATGAAGCTGCACCAGAAAGGCGTTGGTCTCCGGTTCCCGGGAGAACAGGGACTCGAAGCATTCCCGGCTCATGAACATGATCCGGTTCATGTAGTTGTTGAACACGCCCGCCACAGGCACCGTGACCGTCTCCGTGGCGTTGATGGTGATCGTCAGCGGATCGCCCGCCCGGACGCCGAAATACTCGGAAAAGCGCTTGGGGATATATATGCCCTGATGAGAAGGCGTGATGGGCGCTCCCGTTCGGGCATCGCGGAGCCGAAACAGCTGACAGATCCTGTCCAAATCTCCGCAATACAGCTCCTCCGCGTCCAGGTTCCTGACCTGAACGGTGGCGTACATGGTCGTGGCCGGGCAGGTTTCGCACCCTGCTTCCTGCAAAGCGCGGTCGATCTGGCTCTCGATCGTGAAGCTGACGGAGGGATCGAACCGAAAGACGCCGTCATATTGGATCACATCGGTGAACTGGTGCTCCACGGCGCCGTTCACCGCATGGCGGAGGGTGAAGCCCACCACCACCAGGGCGCAGCAGCCGGCCACGCTGACGACGGTGACGATCACCCGCCGAAGGTCCGAACGGATATTCCGCAGGATCAGCCGGGAATAGAGAGGCAAAGGGGACCTCTTCCCGGACGCCTTGGTCCGGCCCTTGGGCGTCGAGGCCTGCAAAAGGGCCACCGCCGGCATCTTCAGCAACCGCCGGCAGGCGAACCAGACGGCGCAAACCGACAGCAGCGTGCCCACGCCGATAACGATCAGGGTGGGGACGACGGTCAGCATGGAACGGGAGATGTTCGCCCGGTAATACATCTGATAGCCCCGCAGGATGAAAGGCTCCACCCCGAATCGGGCGATCAGCACGCCCAGCAGGGTGCCCAGCAAGGTGCCGGATACGCCGAACAGCAGGAACTTTGCAAATATCTCCCGGGGATAGAATCCCAGGGCCTTGGCGGCGCCCACCAACGAGCGCTGCTCGTCGATCATCTTGCTGACCGTGGCGTAGATCACCAGGGCGCCTACCACCACGAACAGGAGGGAGAAGGTCATCTCCAGCCGGGCGATGCTGTCCCGAGAGGAATCCAGCTGCACGAAGCTCATGTTGCCGCTGGTATCGGTCACGATCCATCGGCAGACGCCGGGCAGGCCGATCTTTTCCCACAGGGTCCCGTCCAGATAGCTCTCGTGGGTCTCATCCCAAAGGACGCAGGAACTGGCCAGCTCCACATATTTTTCGTCATACGCTTCGAGACCGATCATGATCCTGTCTGATAGCAGAGCGATGGCTTCTTCCGGGGCATACTCCCCTTCGCCCCCCAGATAGACGAACGCGCCCTGCAGGACCAGATCCGGCGGTTCCAGCGACGCAAGCATATTCTCCACGTTCTCCCGCAGGGACAGCCGCAGATTCGCCTGTATCGTTTCTGTCAGCCAAAAGGTCACGGCCTCCGTGTGGGGGTCGTCCAGATCCACCGCCTGCTTGGAAGCCCACAGGATGGTGTCGGTGTATTCTGCGCCCAGCGTCTCCGTGAGCTTGTCGCGGATGAGCTTGCGGACCCCTTCCTTCGCTTCCTCCAGCCGCTCCCAGCCGGAGAGCAGATTCTCCTGGGCGGCCTGGTCGATCTGGCGGTCCACCTCCTCCTGACGGATAGCGGCGCGCTCTTCGCTGACAGCGTCGATCCTGTGCTTGACCTCGGTCACGGCAGCGCGATACCCGTCGCCGAACCGCCCGTCCTCCCGCGGCGCGTCCACCATCAGCTCGGCCTTCATATAGCTGCCGGCGAAGATGTCCAGATCGAAGGCTTCCGGCGTCAGCAGGACGTACAGGGTGTCGGGCACGCTGTCGCAAACGTGGTCCGGGTGATCGACGAGACCTGTGATGAGGAATTGGCGATCCTTCAGAAACAGGGCCTGCTTGCCTTCCGGGTCGGTGATTTCGATCCTGTCCCCAACCTTCCATCCCATTTGCTGGGCCAGGTTCTCCTCCACGGCGCAGGATCCCGCTTCATGAGGCAGCTGTCCTTCCACGATCATGGGGCAGTTGATGCGTTGGGAGTAGGTGGTGGCGATCACGCTCTTGCGGCTGGTCCCGCTGCCCGCCTTGGCTTGGGTCATGACGATGCCTTCCACATCCTGCACGCCCTCTATCCCCCGCAGAACGTCCATATCCTCCGGGGACAGAAGACGGGTGGAAATGATCTCGATATCGCGGAAATGGACGTCGTTGTAGAAACCAGTGCCGTTTTTACCGATAGCCGCCGCGCTGTAATTCATACCGAGGAACATGGTCACCCCCAGCAGGGCGATGACCACGATGGAAAGGTAGGATACCTTTTGCCTCCCTATGTTTCTGAGCGCATCCTTGCGCTGGGTCCTCTTCATCACGGTTTACCAGACCAGCTCTTGGGCATGGACCGGGTGCAGGTTCTTCTTGATGCTGGCGATCCGGCCCCCCCGGACCTTCACCACCCGATCCGCCATCTTGGCGATCTCCACGTTATGGGTGACCATCATGACCGTGGCCCCCTGGTTCTTCACGATGTCCTCGATGACGCTCAACACCTCGATGCTGGTGGTGTAGTCCAGGGCCGCCGTGGGCTCGTCCGCCAGGATCAGCTTGGGCTTCTTCACGATGGCCCGGGCGATGGACACCCGCTGCTGCTGGCCGCCGGACATCTGGCCGGGGTAGTTGTTGGCCCGGGCCGATAATCCCACCTTGTCGATGGCCTCCGCGGCGTCCATGGGGTCCTTCACCAGCTCCGCGATGAACTGCACGTTCTCGAGGGCCGTCAAATTGGGCATCAGGTTGTAGGCCTGGAAGATGAAGCCGATGTACTCCCGCCGATACTTGGTGAGCTCCGCGTCCGTGGGATGGGAGAAGTCCTTCCCTTCGATGGTCAAGGTGCCGTCGGTGAGGAAGTCCATGCCGCCCACGATGTTCATCATGGTGGATTTGCCGCAGCCGGACTCGCCCAGGACCACCACGAACTCGTTCTTGTAGATGTCCAGGTTGATGCCCTTCAACACCTTCAGCACGCCGTCGCCGGAGGGGAACTCCTTGGTCACGTTCTTCAGCGTGGCCAGGA
>CACXNN010000039.1 GCA_902768995.1 uncultured Eubacteriales bacterium
CCATGGGGGTGTCCCCGGCGGTGTAGGTGTAGCGGAAGCCCTTGGCCGGCTGATGGCCGATCTGCCGCTCCAGCATGGTCTCCTTCCGATAGCCGTAGGGGGCCATGGCCCGACTGACGCTGGCCTCCACGCTGCTGATGGGGCTGACGAGATGCAGCAGCAGACTGGCGAAGGCGTTCACGTCCTTCCAGCCGATGGACGCGACGATGTGATCCGTCTCGTTGGTCAGAAAGAGGCTTTCGCCTGCGCCCATGGTGTTCAGCTTGGCGATCTCCTTTTCGGTCAGCATCCGAAAGCTATCGGGGCAGATCAGCCGGAACCGTTCGCTGATCTTCAGTTCGTTCATCCGTTTATCCTCCCCACGATAATTGAATTATGCTTCCTGCCCGTTCTCTTCCTCCTGCCCGAAGATGCTCCTGTGCCGGAGCAGGACCGTGCAGAGGATCTCCCCCAGCACGTAGCAGCTGATGATCTCGCCCACCGCCACGTACCCCATCATGAGGGGGATGGGGAGGGTAGCACCGTAGCCGTACCGCAGCACGAAGGGCACGATGACGGCGTTGGAGAGGACCGTGGGCAGGGGCACCAGCCACCGGTTCTTCCGCAGCAGATATCCGCCCGCCGCGCCGATCAGGGTAGCAAGGCTCCCGAAGATCACGTCCATGGGGATGGCGCCGCCCAGCAGGTTCCCCAGGACGCAGCCCACGAACAGGCCGGGGATGGCCGCCGGGGTGAACATGGGCAGGATGGTCAAAGCTTCGGAGATCCTGACCTGCATCTCGCCGAAGGAGATGGGGGCGAAGACCACGGTCAGCACCACGTACAGGGCGGCGATGATCGCGCCTTGGGCCACCTCGAGGGCCGGGGTCCGGTTGTTCTTCATGAAGTCTTCCTCCTCATATCAAAGATGGAGATCACAGTCTGCGCCGGTCGCCATACAGCGCCGGTCACGATGGTCCCCAGTATACCGCCTGTTCCCCCGGTTTGCAACTGTTTTTTCGATATCTACACTTTTTTCGGGGCGGCCGTCTTCCCGTGCCCTTTCTGTCGCCCCGGGATTGTGCTTTTTCGCAGGATTTGGTATAATGCCCCTATCGCAAAGCTATCGGCGTTTGCCCATATCGACACATAGAAGGAGGCCATACTTTGAAGGATCATTTCGACCCCGCCCGGGAGCAGCGGGAGCTTGCTCGGCTCCAGCGGGAGGCCCAGCGGCCCAAAGGCGCCCATTATCTGCTGTTCACCATGATCGTGCTGACGATCATCTATATCGTGGACGAGATCACCTCCAACGTGAACTCCGCCATGCAGCCCTACGCCCTGTTCGATCTGTTCAAGATCGCGTCCCGGAACGTGAACGCCCCGGAATACAGGACCGCCATCAACACTGTGGCCCCCTGGCAGGTGGCCTCCAACCTGTTCTTGATCGTTTCGCCCTTCTATAAGGCCCTGTCCGACCGGTTCGGCCGCCGCCTGTTCCTCATGATCAACACCATCGGCATGGGCGTGGGCATGCTCGTCGTCATGACCAGCCAAAGCGCCGTCCAGTACATCCTGGGCATGCTCTTCATGATGTTCTTCACCCCCAACGACATGCAGGTCCTGTACATCATGGAGACCGCGCCCAAGGAGAAGCGGGCCACCTACAGCTTCGTCGCCAAGGGCATCGCCCTCATCAGCGTGTCGTTGATCGGCGTGCTTTCGAAGGTCTTTTTGAGGGAGGACGTGCCGACCAGCTGGCGCATGGTGTACCTGATCCCCGTGGTCGTCGCCATCGTGGTGGGCGCGGCTTCCTACCTCCTTATGCGGGAGACGCCGGTGTTCGTGGAGCAACGGCTGGCCCTCCTGTCCATGACGCCGGAGGAGCGGCAGGCCCGGGCGGAGGAGGATCGGCAGACCGGCGCCGCCGAGCAGGGCGGTGTGTTCCATGCCCTCAAGTTCATCTTCAAGAACCGGCAGCTCCGCTGGATTTTGATCGCGGGCTTCCTGTTCTTCGCCACCACCTTCTACACCTCCTACTACGCCACGGTGCTGGAGGGGGCCATGGCCACGGAGCTGGTGGCCGTCGCCCTCATCATCTACCCCCTGGTCAACGGCGTGGTCACCATCACCAGCGGCTTCTTCTCCGATAAGCTGGGCCGCAAGAAGGCCTGCCTGATCCTGGGGAGCCTGGCCCTGCTGGGCCTGCTGCTGTTCGTCCTGGCCTGCCGCCTCCAGTGGGGCCCCGTGGCCGCCGGCATCTTCTACGGCTGCTCCATCGGCGGCCTCTGGTCCATGTCCGACACCCTGATCCTCACCATGCCCGCGGAGTCCTCGCCCTCCGGCATGCGGGCTTCGGTCATGGGCACCATCTCGGTGATGATCGGCGCGGGCATGTTCATCGGCCAGGCGTTGTTCATCGTCCTCCAAAACTTCGTGTCCATGGATATCCTGTTCCTCTGCATCTGCGTGCCCTTCATGGCCCTGTCCCTGCTGGTCCTCATGACTAAGGTCAAGGAGACCCGCGACGTGGACCTGGACGCCATCACCGCGGATACGTATAACTAAACTCACCGGCCTTGCTGCAAAGATGGCGAACCAACTGATCGAAAACCGAACACGGACAGGCATCCTGCTGAACATGCTGCTGGCGGCGGTCAGCCTGTTCGTGAATGGCTTCGGCATCTATTTGACGATCCAAGCCAACTTGGGGGCGGCCCCCTGGGACGTGCTCAGTCTGGGTCTGTCCAAGACCTTGGGCATCCTGTATGGGACCGCATCCGTGGCGGTGTCGTTGACCATCCTGGGGATCGACGTGCTCATGAAGGAGCCAGTGGGCATCGCCATGTTCATCGACGCCTTCGTGGTAGGCAAGTCGGTGGATTTCTTCAACTGGCTGGCCGTCGTGCCGCCCTGCCGTTCGCTGCTGACCGGGATCCTCGTTATGTTCGTCGGGCTGGTGATCCTGGCCTATACCCAGTACACCTATATGCTGGCCGCCCTGGGCTGCGGCCCGCGGGACACGCTGCTGGTGGGCCTGGCAAAGCGAATGAAGCGCATCCCCATCGGCGCCGTCAGCATCGGGCTGCTGGGATCCGCCACGCTGATCGGCTGGCTGTTGGGCGGGCCTGTGGGCGTGGGTACGCTGATCTGTGCCTTTGCGGCCGGTCCTATCATGCAGGCTTCGTTCTGGACCGTGCGATTCGACGCCACAGAGGTGAAGCATCAGCGGCTGCAGGAATCCCTGCGGGTGTTCTTGCCGAAAAGGAGGTGACCGGCCGTGACTGAGTTCAGACCCATTTTACCGGAGCATGACGCCGCCATGGCGCGGATCGTCCGCAGCGCTCTCAAAGCGCATCATTTGGACATTCCCGGCACGGCGTTCTTCGACGCGTCGCTGGATCAGCTGAGCGCCTATTATGATCGCCCCGGCCGCTGCTATCATGTGCTGATGCAGGACGGGGTTGTCATCGGCGGCATCGGCGTCGCGGAATTTCCGGGATTTCCGGGCTGCTGCGAGCTCCAGAAGCTGTATCTGGACCGATCGGCCAGAGGACGCGGGCTTGGATACGAGATGATCCGGCATATCGAGGCGCAGGCCAAGGCCATGGGCTACCGACGGATCTATCTGGAGACCCATACGAATCTGGAGGCAGCGATGCACGAGTATGAACGATCGGGGTATCGCAGGATCGAGCGTCCCGCCTCCGTCGTCCATTCGACCATGGATCGATTCTATCTGAAGGAGCTGTGAGGGTCGTGGATCGCGGGAGAGGGGCTGTATTCGGAAGCCCTGAGCGGGGGCATATGTAAGAATCAAAGAGGGAGAGGATATATGCGGGTATTGGTATTGAACGGGTCCCCTTCGGGGGAGGACAGCGTCACGCTGTTCACGGTGAAGTATATCGAGAAGAAGTTCCCCCAGGTGAGCTTCGAGACCCTCCACGTGGGACAGCGCATCCGGCATTATGAAAAGGATTTTTCTGAGGCGGCGGAGAAGCTCCGGGCCGCGGACCTCATACTGTTCGCCTACCCGGTCTACACCTTCCTGGTGCCGGCCCAGCTCCATCGGTTCGTGGAGCTCATGAAGGGGAGCGGGATCGACTTTGCCGGGAAGTACGCCACCCAGATCACTACCTCCAAGCACTTCTACGACGTGACCGCCCATCGCTTTCTGGAGGACAACTTCGAGGACATGGGCCTGCGCTATGTCCGGGGCCTGTCCGCCGATATGGAGGACCTGCTGACGAAGAGGGGGCAGGGGGAGGCGGAGGCCTTCTTCCGGTTCGTCCTCTGGCAGATGGAGCGTGGTTTCGTCCAGCCGCCCCGGCAGGGAGCGCCGGAGCCCTTCGTGGGGGTCGTCCCCGAGAAGGCGGAGGGACCGGTGCCGGAGAAGAAGCCCGGCACGGTGGTCATCGTCACGGATCGGGAGGAGGGGGCGGAGGACGCCCTGGGCGCCATGATCGACCGGTTCACGGCCCGGTTGCCCTATGAGACCCGCGTCGTCAACCTCAGGACCTTCCCTTTCGCGGGCGGCTGCCTGGGGTGCTTCCACTGCGCCGCCGACGGCACCTGCGTCTACAGGGACGGCTTCGACACCTATCTTCGGGAGCACATCCAGAGCACCGACGCCATCGTCTACGCCTACTCCATCCAGGATCATTCCATGGGCTATCGGTTCAAGCTCTACGACGACCGCCAGTTCTGTAACGGTCATAGGACCGTCACCATGGGCAAGCCTGAGGGGTATCTGGTGGACGGGGCTCTCAGCCGGGAGCCGAACCTTCAGATGCTTATGGAGGCCCGGGCCCAGGTGGGCGGCAACTATCTTGCCGGGATCGCCACGGACGAAGCCGACCCAGAGCGGGAGATCGACCAGCTCTGTGAGACCCTGGCCTACGCCATGGAGCACGACTACCAGCAGCCCAAGAACTTCTACGGCGTGGGCGGCCTCAAGATATTCCGGGACCTGATCTACCAGATGCAGGGCCTCATGCGGGCCGATCACAGGTTCTACAAGGCCCACGGCTTCTACGACGACTTCCCCCAGAAGCGCCGGGGCCGGATCGCGGCCATGTACCTGGTGGGGGCCATGATGAAGAACAAGAAGCTCCAGAAGAAGATCGGCGGCAGGATGACCGAGGGCATGGCCATGCCCTACAAGAAGGTGATCGAGCAGGCGGAAGCGCCGTCCGGGAAGCAGGAGTGACGACCATGAGCTTCGGATGGATCAACGTCTTCGGGGCGATCATCGTGGTGCTGATGCTGGTTCCGAACGTCGTCTATGCCTTGAAAAACAGGGGCGAGGAGAATCGCTGCACCAACCGTTGGATGAACCTGCTGGAGCAGATCGGGCGCTATGGCTGCATCGCATTCATGTGGTTCCCGCTGCTGGTGGGGAAGTTCAGCTTTCGAAGCGTGCCGGAGATGACTCTTTACCTGGGCGGCAACGGGGCGCTGCTGGCAGTATATTGGTTCGTGTACGCCCGGTATCTCAGGGAGAGGACCCGGCGGCGTGCCTTGACCCTCGCTGTGGTGCCCGCCTGTATCTTCCTCATGAGCGGGCTGCTCCTGCGGCATTGGCTGCTGGTGGTCTTCGCCCTTCTCTTTGCTGTAGGGCATATCTATGTGACCACGCAAAATGTAGCGTAAGCGATGCGATATGAGGGAGCATGGTGCACGTCCGTCCGGCTGCCGTCCGGCCGAACAATGTGAACGATGCCATCATAAAAATGAGCCAAGGACCACCCGTTTTGCGGGTGGTCCTTGACTTGGATCAGGAGGGATGGGAGGTTAGCAAAAGCGTCGAGGGTCGATCAGCTGGTGATGATCAGCCGATCGAAGGGCTTGCCCTTCTTCCATTGCCGATAGTAGGCGTCGGAGCACTTTTTGTACCGGTCGAAGGTCTTGCGGGCGGCCGTTTCGTCGCCGTAGACCTTCCAGAAGCCCACGCACTTGCAGCCGGTGTCCCTGTGCTCCATGAAGGCGGACACGTCCTCCGGGGGATAGCCCAGGAACAGGCCGATCTCGTGGGGGAATTCAGCCGACTGCCGGAGCCGGTCCATGAGAGAGACGATGCAGCGGGAGCAGGTTTGAGTGGCGTAGCCCCGGGCCTGCAGCAAGGCGCAGGCCATATGGTCGTTCAAATCCGCCTGCAGCCGGGCAGGGCGAAAGAGGTAGATCATGGCGCTGCCTTTGTTATATTGCAGCGGGATCAGGCGCAGCCCCTTGGGGGAGAGGGCTGTGTTCCACCGGCGCACGTCCTCGATCATCTCCCGCCGGTCAGGGTAGGCGCAGCGAAACAGATTCCCGGTTTTGATGCCTGCCAGGGTGGGCGCGCAATGGCGGATGAGGGTTTCTTCAGACATGCGGCGTTCCTTTTATTGTTGTTTCTTGTGGTTAGCAACTGCTAACTAATGGTATGATACCATAGTTTTCTCGTTTGTCAATTCAAAGTTAAATAAATCTTACTAAAGAAAGTTATTTCTACTTGAAATCCGTCCATGAAGGAGTATACTATAGGCATCAGTTAGCGACCGCTAACGCCGGGACGCTTATAGAGTGAGGTGAGGAAGCATGATCGTCAAAATCGTCATACGAGGTCGATATCGACCTGCCGGGCTTTGCGAAGGAAGAGATCAAGCTGGAGCTGAACAACGGTTACCTCACGATTAATGCCGAAAAGAACCTGGATCAGAACAAGGAAAAGCACGGCAAGCTGATTCGGCAGGAGCGTTATTCGGGCTCGATGCAGCGCAGCTTCTATGTGGGTGAAGAAATCACGGAGGAGGATGTCAAGGCATCGTTCCAGCACGGCGTGTTGAAGCTGTTGATTCCGAAGAAGGAAAAGAGAGCCCTACCCGAGAAAAAGACGATCGCGATCGAATAATCGCAAAACAGGCAAATGAACAGCCGAGGGATTTCCCCGGCTGTTTTTTGTTCGACAATCGCTTGGCGGCGAAAGTTCAGTACACGCTTGGTATATGTTCTTATACCCATAAAAAACCAAGGACATTTCTCTTTGCTGCTGTATAAAACCTTATTTGATGAATCTCAACCGGGAATAGAGGGCGTACTGTAGATGACCGGTGAAAGCCCAGGCGGTTTCATCAGATCATAAAAATGACTGTTGACAAAAGCAGGATTCTCCTATATAGTAGCAATATATTACTATATAGGAGAATTATTGTGCGAACCAACGGTGGCTTCCAGATTTCCAAGATCAAACAATTAGGGGACCGGGTGTTTGAGAAAATACTGACAGCCCAGGGAATCGAAGCGTTTAATGGCGCTCAGGGCAGGATACTCTATGTGCTTTGGCAAGAAGACGGAGTGCCGATCAAAACAATCGCAGAGAGGTGCGGGCTGGCTATTACTTCTTTGACGACGATGCTTGAACGTATGGAAAAATCCGGTTTAATCATCCGTCAGCAAGATTCCGGAGACAAAAGAAAGACCCTCATCTTCCTTACCGATAAAGCCAAAGCAATGAAGGAAGATTATGACGCCGTCTCTGACAGGATGAGCACCATTTTTTATCAGGGTTTTACGGAAGAGGAGATCCGGAACTTTGAGGAGCATCTGGAAAGAATCCGTTTGAATCTGGAAGGGTGGCAGCCGGAATGAGTAAGTGTATCAAAGACCTGATCAAAAACCTGAATCTTGTGATTGGCTGCCCGGTCGGATGTGATTATTGCTATGCCCGGAACAACTGCCGGAGATTTCATATCACAGATGATTTTTCCAAACCGGAATACTACGAGCAGAAGCTTAAGATCCTGGAACGGGAAAAACCCGGCAACTGGCTGCTGACCGGCATGAGTGATTTATGCGCCTGGAAAGAAGAATGGCTTGAGGCTGCATTTCAGAAGTTGCGGGAGCATCCGCAGCATGAGGCCGTCTTTTTATCTAAGCGGCCGGATCTTTTGAAGATCAATACCGACCTTTCCAATGCCTGGTTTGGTGTGACGATCACCAGAAAATCAGAACTGTGGCGGTTGCAGGCACTGAAGGAGAATGTCCGCGCAAAGCATTATCACGTGACATTCGAACCGCTTTTTGATGATCCGGGAGAAGTTGACCTCACCGGGATCGACTGGATCGTGGTCGGTACGATGACCGGCGCAATGAAGAAGAAAGTACATACGGAACCGGCATGGGCATACAGCCTGACAAAGCAGGCTCACGCTTTAAAGATTCCGGTATTTATGAAGGAAGACCTTGTTTCGATTCTCGGAGAAGAAAACATGATACAGGAGCTTCCTGCTGCATTTAATAAAGTCATGGAGGAACAGAAGAAATGGAACAGCCGGTCAAGGTAGGCTATGTAGAAACAAAGAGCGTGATGACAAAATCCAACGCACCACTGGGAGGCTATTCTGTCAATCCCTATGTCGGATGCCCTCATGCCTGCAGATATTGTTACGCTTCTTTCATGAAGCGTTTTACAGGACATACGGAAGACTGGGGCACATTCATGGATGTCAAGGAATGGCCTGAAATCACAAATCCGAAGAAATATGCCGGGCAGAAGGTAATTATCGGTACGGTTACCGATGGTTATAATCCCTTGGAGGAAACCTTTGGAAAGACCAGAAAGATTCTGGAGGAGCTGAAGGACAGCGGCGCGGATATCCTGATCTGCACAAAGTCTGATCTGGTACTCCGCGACCTGGATCTGTTGAAAGAAATCAACAGGAATAACAGACTGACAGTCTCCTGGTCGGTCAACACACTGGATGAAAGCTTCAAGGACGACATGGATACTGCCGTCAGCATCGAACGCAGGCTTGCCGCGATGAAACAAATCTATGATGCCGGCATCCGTACCGTCTGCTTCATTTCTCCCGTATTCCCCGGAATCACGGATATCGAGGCAATCATAGAACAGGCGAAGAATCAGTGTGATCTGGTATGGCTGGAGAATCTGAACCTGCGAGGCGGTTTTAAGAAGACCATCATGGATTATATTGCAGAGAAATACCCGGATCTGACGCCGCTGTATGATGAAATCTATAACAAGAAAAACCGCAGCTATTTCGAAGCACTTGAAAAGAAAGCCGAAGAGATTGCCAAGAAGTACGGCTGCAGGTTCGTGGACAATGAAACTCCCTATGAGAGAGTTCCGCAGGGACATCCCATCATCGTAGATTACTTCTATCACGAAGAAGTTCGTGGAACCGCAAACAGCGGAAAGAGAAACAAATAAGCAATCTGATAGACAGAAATGTCTGAAAAGTACATAAAAACACCTCGGATTTCTCCGAGGTGTAAGGGGTGCTATTCGATTAGTACAGCTTCGCGCCGGCGGGGATATGCGGGTCAACCATGAGCAGGTTCAGCCGTTCTTCGCCGTTCTCCTTGTGGAGGGCGGAGAGGAGCATGCCGCAGGATTCCATGCCCATCATGGGCCGGGGCGGGAGATTGGTGATG
>CACXNN010000040.1 GCA_902768995.1 uncultured Eubacteriales bacterium
GGTCTCGATGTCCAGGTCGTTGGAGGGCTCGTCCAGCAGCAGGATATCGCACCGGCTCAACAGCAGCCCGGCTATCTGGACCTTCACCCGCTCCCCGCCGGACAGGGTGTCCATGGGCCGGGCCTCCTCGAAGAGGGCGGGGGACAGGCCCAGGCGTTCTGCCGCCTCGCCGATCTCCCGGGGGGACAGGGCGTAGAACCCACAGGCCCCCTCCATATAGGCGCAGACGGGCAGGGCCTTCTCCTCGGGGGGCAGCTCCTGGGGGAGATACCCCATCTTGCCGTCCACCACCCGCTGGCCCCGGACCTGGGCGTAGCTTTCCACCAGGTCGGGGTCGTAGATCCATTTGAGCAGGGTGGACTTGCCGTTGCCCTCCTCGCCGATGAGGGCCGCCCGCTCGCCCTTGTGCAGGGTGAAGGAAAGGTCGTCGACCAGCAGCCGGTCGTCCTTTCTGGATACTATGGTCACGTTTCGAATTTGCAGCATATCTGCCTCCCATTTCCGCGCTCAGAAAAGCACGTCCGGCAGAATAGAAAAAGCCTGCGGTCGTGATCCTTTGAGCGCACATACTAAGCGACACCCGGGTGCCGCAGGGATGATGTTGCGTTCAAAATCGATCAGTTGCGCATGCCTTCGTTGAAGTGCTCCTTTGATTGATACAGAGAGTATAAAGGAGGATAGAGGAAAAGTCAACAAAAAAACAGGAGACGGTCAGAAGCCGTCTCCTGCAGGGGGCCTGTCAGTCTTTCTTGACGATGGGGAGCCAGATCTCACAATAGTGGGAGTTGTTGACCGCCTCGTTCCCGTCCTCGAAGGGCCAGTGGATCACGCCGATCTCCGGCGCTTCCCGCAGCATGTAGCCCGAGGAGGGCAGCCATTGGGCCACGGCCTGCCGGCGAAGATCGTCCACAAGACCCATGGGAAACTTGCAGCGCTCCGTCTCGCATACGAGATAGGTCCCGGCGGGGATGGACAGGTGTTCGTACCGCTTGGCAAACTCGCCCAAACACTGGTCGAAATCCTTCAGCGCCCAGTGGGGCAGCTGATAGGCGAAGTAGAAGTCGTAGCCCTCCGGCGTAAAGCCGGTCATGACAGTGTAGATGGTCTCGTGCTCCCGGCTCATGCCTTCCAGCACGTACTGCTCCACCCGGGTCTCTGAGGCGAAGGTATGGTCCTGATCCCCCTTGTCGCAGGGGTCGCCGGTGAAGCGGCGCTTGAAGCCGGTCAGCAGCATGGCGGGCTTCTCTTCGATACGATAGTTCATGATATTGCCTCCTTCTAACGTCACTTTGATGAACAGGGGGGAGAAGGATTTGAGCCTTGCTCCGCCTTTGCGGGCCTCGGAGGGCGTGACGCCGTGGAACTTTTGAAAGGCCTTGGCGAAGCTGTCGGGGCTGTCGTACCCGTATCTAAGGGCGATGTCGATCACCTTCTCCTTGCCGGCGGCCAGCTTCGCCCCAGCGATGGACAGGCGGCGGTTCCGGATGTATTCGCCCAGCGTATACCCGCACAGGATGCTGAATATGCGTTGGAAATGAAAGGGCGAAGACAGACTTTCCCTGGCGATGCGATCGTAGTCGAGATCGTCTTCGATGTGGGATTCGATGTAGTCCAGCGCGCGCTGTATGCCGGTGATCCAGTCCATGCTTTCCCTCCTGTCAAAGACATCATAGCAGAGTCGGGACCAGGATGCACGACTTTTTGTGCGATCGTGTGACAAAGGGGAGCGAACAGCCCCCAGTTACTTCCCTGTGAGCCGGGGTGGGATTCTGCCCTTGCCGCTGAAAACGCCGCACTGTGGCGTTTTCTTAACGCGGCTTCGAATCCCACCGTCTCCAAAAGGCCAAAACAAAACCACCCGAATGGGGATGAAAGGTACGCCCCCAGTTGCTTTCGTGTGAGCTAGGGTGGGATTCGACCCGCGCTGCAGCGCGGGCCATGGGCTCGGCTCTCAGGCCCCACCGGGGCCTGATTCACTACCGAGCCCGTTCGAATCCCACCGTCTCTAAAAGCCAAAACAAAACCACCCGAATGGGTGGCTTTGTTTTGGCGGAGACGGTGGGATTCGAACCCACGTGCGCTTTCGCGCAAACTGATTTCGAGTCAGCCCCGTTATGACCGCTTCGATACGTCTCCAGGCAGAGGGTAGTATACCGTATCAAAAATAAAAAATCAACGCTTTCTTTGAAAGAATTCCGTGAGCAGGGCGGCGCAGTCCCCTTCGAGGACGCCGCCCCAGGTCTCCACGGAGTGGTAGAACCAATGGTCCGTCAAATCCACCCGGGAGCCGGTGCAGCCGCAGCTTGGATCGAAGGCGCCGAAGACCAGCCGGGGGAGCTTCAGCAGCACCATGGCCCCGGCGCACATGGCGCAAGGCTCCATGGTCACGTAGAGGGTGCAGCCGGCGAGGGAACCCAGCTGCTGTTGAGCTTCGCGAAGGGCCAGAACCTCCGCGTGGAGGGTGGGGTCGTTCTGCTGCCGGGATAGGTTGTGGGCCCGGGCCACGATCCCGCCGTCCTTCACCACCACGGCACCTACGGGCACCTCGTCCTCCGCCATGGCGGCCCGGGCCTCTTTCAAGGCTTCCTGCATCCAGCGCTCGTCATTGCTCACGGGCGAGCACCTCCTCCGTGTCGAAGTCGGGGTACTTGACCCGCCACAGCACCAGTCCATGGGGCGGAGCCGTGGGCCCGGCGTCCTTCCGGGACAGGGAGGCGAGGGCCTTCTCCATGCTGTCCTTCGGGATGCGGCCGCTGCCCATGCCCACCATGGTGCCCACCAGGATGCGGACCATGTTGTAGAGGAACCCGTTCCCCTGGACGGTGTAGACCAAAAACTTGCCCTGCTTCTCCCACCGGGATAGGCTCAAGGTGCGGACGGCGGTCTCCACCTCCCGGCCCGTGGACATGAAGGCCGAGAAGTCGTGGGTGCCCACAACAAGGGCGG
Source organism: uncultured Eubacteriales bacterium (assembly GCA_902768995.1). Taxonomy (GTDB): domain Bacteria; phylum Bacillota; class Clostridia; order Christensenellales; family CAG-138; genus RUG472. Next base: position 2,947 of record CACXNN010000040.1, read on the forward strand.
CGGCCTCGTTCATCAGGTCAAGGTCAAGAGGCATATAGGCGTGGAGGGCGTATTTACGGGCGAACACGTCCGCGTGGGGGCCGGTCTGGACGAAGTAGCGATACTGCTTCTCCTTGGCGGAGAAGCGGGCGTGGAAATCGGGGGAGACCTCCTCGGAATAGAGGACCCGGATATCGGCGGGCAGGTGGGTATTGAGGGCGATGGCGAACTTGTCCGCCGCCATGCGGGCCCCTGTGTCGAAGTGGGCCACCTGGGCCCGGGCGTGGACGCCGGAGTCCGTGCGGCCGCTGCCCTGGAGGGTGGTCTGCTCGCCGGTCACCTCCAGGATGGCCTTTTCGATCACTTCCTGCACGGCGACACCATTGGGCTGGGTCTGCCAGCCCACGTAGTCCGTGCCGTCGTATGCGATTATGGTCCGAATGCGCCGCATCTTACACGAGCCCCGGGAACAGCCCCTGCACGATCAGGATCAGGGCCAGGAAGGCCGCCGTCACCAGCGCGGCCATGAGATCGTTCCGGCCCAGCTTCAGCTGGTGGAGCTTGGTCCGGCCTTCGCCGCCGTGGTAGCAGCGGGACTCCATGGCCATGGCCAGCTCGTCCGCCCGCCGGAACGCGGACACGAACAGGGGGATCAAAATGGGGATCATGGCCTTGGCCCGGGCGATGATGTTGCCGGACTCGAAGTCCGCGCCCCGGGCCATCTGGGCCTTGCGGATCTTGTCCGCCTCCTCCATGAGGGTGGGGATGAACCGAAGGGCGATGGTCATCATCATAGCGAGCTCGTGGGCGGGGAACTTGAAGACCTTGAGGGGCGAGAGCATCCGTTCGAGGCCGTCCGTCAGGGCGATAGGGGAGGTGGTGAGGGTCATGATGGAGGCCCCGGTCACCAGCAGGATGAGCCGCAGGGAGATATAGACCGCCTGCAGCAGGCCTTCCCTGGTGATATGGATGAACTTCCAGCTTAAGAGCACCGTGTCCCCCGGGGTGATGAACAGGTTCAGCAGGAACATGAACACCAGCAGGAACCGGATGGGCTTGATGGCCTTGCCGAAGTAGCTGAAGGAGATATGCCCCAGCCCCAGGCACAGGAACACGTAGATGAGTGGCACCAAGAACAGCGGCAGGGACTTCACCAGGAACACCATGACGATGTAGACCAGCATCAGCACGATCTTCGTCCGGGGATCCAGCCGGTGGATGCAGGAGTTGCCGGGGATGAATTGGCCCAGGGTGATGTCCGTCATGACCGCAGCCTCCTCGTCAAAAACGCTTCCAGGTCCTCCCGGGTGCAGATGTCCGCCGGGGCGTCAACGCCCTTCTGCCGCAGCAGGGCCGCCACCCGGCAGGGGGCGGGGAGGGAGAGCCCCATCTGAGAGAGCTCGTCGCTGTGGGAGAAGACCGCCTTGGGGGTATCAAGGTACTTGACCTCCCCGTGGTCCATGACCAAAATGCGGTCCGCGTGCCGGGCCACGTCCTCCATGGAGTGGGAGACCATGATGATGCTGCAGCCCGTGTCCTGCCGGAGCTGTTCCAGCATACCCAAAATGTTCTGCCGCCCCTGGGGGTCGAGACCCGCCATGGGCTCGTCCAGCACCAGGTACTTGGGCCGCATGGCCAGGATCCCCGCCAAAGCCGCCCTACGCTTCTCGCCGCCGGACAGCTCGAAGGGGGATTTCTCCGCGAACTGGTCCATGGACAGGCCCACCATGGCCATGGCCTCGCTGACCCGGAGGGCGATCTCTGCCTCCGGGAGCTTCATGTTTTTGGGCCCGAAGCCCACGTCCTCCCGGACCGTGTCCGCGAAGAGCTGGTACTCCGGGTACTGGAACACCATGCCCACCAGGGCCCGGATGCGGGGCCGCTGCTTCTTGTCTGCCGTGTCCAGGCCGTCCACCAGCACCCGGCCGGCGCTGGGGAGCAGCAGGCCGTTGAGATGCTGGACCAGGGTGGTTTTGCCGCAGCCCGTGTGGCCGATGACGGACAAAAATTCGCCTTCGCGAATCTCCAATGACACGTCCTTCACCGCGGCGTTGGATGTGGCGCCGTCGAAATAGGTATGGGAAAGATGCTCTAAAACAATGGGCATAGGGCCTCCGCAAGCTGGCTGTCGGTCAACACGGTGAGGGGAAGGGAGACGCCCGCCTTTTGTAGGTCCTCCCGGATGCGCACGATCTCCGGCACGTCGAGCCCCAGGGCGCGAAGCTCGTCCCCCCGGGAGAAGATGGCCTGGGGCACGTCGTCCATGACGATCTGGCCCCCGTTCATGACCACCACCCTATCCGCCATGACCGCCTCCTCCATGTACTGGGTGATCATGATTACGGTCATGCCGTTCTTCCGGTTCAGCTCGTAGACCGTTTGCAGAAGTTCCTCCCGGCCCTTGGGGTCCAGCATGGCGGTGGCCTCGTCCAGCACCAAGATCTTCGGCTCCATGGCCAGCATCCCGGCGATGGCGATCCGTTGCTTCTGGCCGCCGGACAGCCGATGGGCGGCGCTCTCGGCGTAGGCGGTCATGCCAACCTTCTTCAAAGCTTCGTCCACCCGCACCCGGATCTCAGGGGAGGGGACGCCCAGATTCTCGGGCCCGAAGGCCACGTCCTCCTCCACGATGGTGGTCACCAGCTGGTTGTCCGGGTTCTGGAACACCATGCCCACCTGCTGGCGGATGGAAAGGAGGTTGTTTTCGTCCCGGGTGTCCAGGCCGTTCACCAGCACCTGCCCCTCCGTGGGGAGCAGGAGCCCGTTGATGTGCTTTGACAGGGTGCTCTTGCCGCTGCCGTTGTGGCCGGCCACCACCAGAAAGATGCCGTCGGGGATCTCCAGGTCCACGCCCTGGAGCGCCTCGGGTCCCTCGTTGTCGTATCGGAATCGTACGCCTTTGAATTCGATCATTTTCTCTCCTCCAAAACTATTTCATTATACCAAGGACCGGCCCATAAAACAAGCCTGAAATCCACAGGGGGGATCATGGTATACTGACCGTAAAGGGAGGTGGGACTATGCGCACGCTGCTGAAGGACGTGGACACCGTGATTTCCTGCGACGGGGCGGATCGGGTGTACCGGAATACGGACGTTTGGTTCAGGGACGGGTTGATCGAGAGGATCGGCCCCCAGGACCAGGTGGCGGATCAGGCCTTCGACTGCTCCGGGATGCTCCTCTATCCCGGCTTCGTCAACACCCATCATCACCTGTATCAGTATTTCACCCGGAGCCTCAGCAAGGTCCAGGGCATGGAGCTCTTCGACTGGCTCAAAACCCTCTACGAGATATGGAAGAAACTCAACGGGGACACGGTCTTTCTCTCCTCCCTGGCCGCCATGGGGGAGCTCATGCGCTACGGCTGCACCACCTGCTTTGATCATCACTACGTGTTCCCCCAGGGGGCGGGGGATCTGATCGCCCGGCAGATGGCAGCGGCGGACGAGCTGGGCATCCGCTTCGTGGCCTCCCGGGGCAGCATGGACCTGTCCAAGAAGGACGGGGGCCTGCCCCCGGACAGCGTGGTCCAAACCATCGACGAGATCATGGCGGACAGCCAGCGGCTCATCGAAACCTGGCATCACCCGGATAAGGACCATATGCACGACATCGTCCTGGCCCCCTGCTCGCCCTTCTCCGTCAGCGGCGATTTGATGCGAGAGAGCGCCCAACTGGCCCGGGCCTACGGGGTCCGCCTCCACACCCATGTGGGGGAGACCAGGGACGAGGAGAAATATACCCTGGCCCGGTTCGGCATGCGGCCCGTAGCCTACATGGAATCCCTGGGCTGGGTGGGGCCGGACGTATGGTACGCCCACGGCATCCATATGAACGATCAGGAGCTGGACCTATTGGCAGCCACGGGCACGGGCGTGGCCCACTGTCCCAACTCCAACATGAAGCTCCACAGCGGCGTCTGCCGCGTGCCGGACATGCTCCGGCGCGGCGTGAAGGTGGGTCTCGCTGTGGACGGCTCCGCTAGCAACGACGGCAGCAACATGATGGACGAGATCCGGTCCGCCTTCCTGCTGCACCGCCTCACCTGGGGCGAGCAGGCGCCTACGGGCTATGAGCTCTTGAAGATGGCCACGGCGGGCAGCGCCGCCCTCCTGGGCCGCAAGGACATCGGCTCCATCGAGGAAGGGAAGCGGGCGGACTGCTTCCTCATCCAAAAGGAGCAGCCGGACCTCCTTTGCGCGGAGCTGGACCCCCTGGACCTGTTCGGGAACGTAGGCTACCACAAGCCCTGCGACCTGGTCTTCGTGAACGGAAAACTGACGGTCCGGGCAGGGCAGATCCTGACCGTGGACGAGGGTCGGCTGTACCGGGAGGGGCGGCGGGAGATCGAGCGCCTTTTGGGCTGAGGCAACAGCCCCTTGTGACCCGTTCACAGGACGTACACAACATGTTGAATGAGCCATGACGGAAAATTGAATGAGTCATGAATCATTTTTGAACGCTCCTTAAACATTATTTATAGATACTCACGCCCATTCAGGACCTATGCATTTTGGCTGAATAGTTTCTCGCATAGGTGCATATCCAAAACCGCGGCGGCTCGCCTTTTGGGGGCCGCTTTTTGGTTTTTCCACAGGGTTTATTCATCGCATACCCAAAACGTGAGCAAGATGTTGTATTCATTTGGGGCGGTTGACACAAAATATGGCAGTGGGTATACTTCAGCTGCAAGGATACAGCAGGAGGGGCGTATGATTCGACAGATCAAAAAGCGCGACGGACGCATCGAATCCTTCGATCAGGAGAAGATCAAGAACGCCATTTGGAAGGCGGCCAAGGCCGTGGGCGGCACCAACGAGGCTATCGCCGAGGATCTGGCGGACCAGGTGGTGGAGATCATCTCCGAACGGTACACGGACGCCATCCCCGAGGTGGAGGATATCCAGGACGCGGTGGAGAAGGTCCTCATCGAGAACGGCCACGCCAAGACCGCCAAGGCCTACATCCTCTATCGGGAGAAGCGCCGGGCCACCCGGGAGATCAACGCCATGATCGGCGCCACCATCGACATGTTCGCCGACTATCTGGACGACAAGGACTGGGGCACCAAGGAAAACGCCAACATGCAGCGCAGCGTCAACGGCCTCAACAACTACGTCCGGGAGTCCTTCACTAAGAAATACTGGCTCTACAAGGTCTACCCCGAGGACGTGCGCCAGGCTCACGAAAGCGGCGACGCCCATATCCACGATCTCGGCTTCTTCGGCCCCTACTGCGCGGGCTGGGACCTGCGGCAGCTGTTGATGGACGGCTTCGGCGGCGTGGAGGGCAAGGTGGAATCGAGCCCCGCCAAGCACCTCCGCTCCTTCCTGGGCCAGGTGGTCAACTCCACCTTCACCACTCAGGGCGAGACCGCCGGCGCCCAGGCCTGGTCCTCTTTCGACACCTACTGCGCCCCCTTTATCTACTACGATCACATGACCTTCGAGCAGGTGAAGCAGTGCCTGCAGGAGTTCGTCTTCAACATCAACGTGCCCACCCGGGTGGGCTTCCAGTGCCCCTTCTCCAACCTGACCTTCGACATCAAGGTGCCCAGCACCCTCCGGGAGGAGCCCGTCATCATCGGGGGCGAATATAAGGACAGGACCTACGGGGACTTCCAGAAGGAGATGGACCTCTTTAACCAGGCCTTCTGCGCCGTCATGCTGGAAGGGGATTCCAAGGGCCGGGTGTTCACGTTCCCCATCCCCACCATCAACATCACCAAGGATTTCGACTGGGACAGCCCGGTGGTCAACAGCTTCATGGAGATCACCTGCAAGTACGGCATCCCCTACTTCGCCAACTACGTGAACTCCGACCTGTCCCCGGAGGACGCGGTGAGCATGTGCTGCCGGCTGCGCCTCGACAAGCGGGAGCTTCGCAAGCGGGGCGGCGGCCTCTTCGGCAGCAACCCCATGACGGGCAGCATCGGCGTGTACACCATCAACCTGCCCAGGATCGGGTATCTGGCCACCGACAAGGCGGACTTCTTCGCCCGGCTCAGGCGGGTGGCGGAGCTCGGCAAGGTCAGTTTAGAGATCAAGCGCAAGATCATCGAGCACCAGACGGACCGGGGGCTGTACCCCTATTCCGCCCACTACCTTCGCAACGTGAAGGCCCGGACCGGGGAATACTGGTACAACCACTTCAACACCATCGGCCTCGTGGGCATGAACGAAGCCTGCCTCAACTTCCTGGGGAAGGACATCGGCAGCCAGGAGGGCCTGGCCTTCGCCTTGGAGGTCATGCACTTTTTGCGGGATCTCATGGTGGAGTTCCAGGAGGAGACGGGCCACAGCTACAACCTGGAGGCCACCCCCGCCGAGGGCACCAGCTACCGCCTGGCCCGGCTGGCCCGGCTGGACAAGGAGAAGTACCCCAACATCATCCAGAGCGGCCACGACGAGCCCCAGTACACCAACAGCAGCCAGCTGCCCGTGACCTACACGGACGACATCTTCGAGTGCATGGACCTGCAGGACGAGCTTCAGTCCCTGTACACCGGCGGCACGGTCCAGCACCTGTACCTGGGGGAGCGGATCAACGACGTGGAGACGGTGAAGGACCTCATCCGCACCATCTTCACCAAGTACAAGATGCCCTACATCTCCATCACGCCCACCTTCTCCATCTGCGAGGAGCACGGCTACATCTCCGGCGAGCACTTCACCTGCCCGGAGTGCGGCAA
>CACXNN010000041.1 GCA_902768995.1 uncultured Eubacteriales bacterium
AAGGCGGAAAAGTCGTCCATGACCCGGGCGAAATCCGCCGCGGCATTCACCTGCCAGCCCCAGCTTTCAAGGTGCTTCTGCACCGTTTCAGCGATGATCGGGTCGTCCTCCACCAGGAAGATACGGTACATGGATCGAACCCTCTATTGTTCCTTCGCCAGGTTCATGAACCGGGTGTACTCGCCCTGCCATGCGAGCTGCACGTCGCCGGTGGGGCCGTGGCGGTGCTTGGCGATGATGATCTCCGAGGTGTTGTCCAGGGAGGAGTCGTAGACCTGGGGCCGGTAGAGGAGGATGACCATATCGGCGTCCTGCGCCGGTAGAGGAGGATGACCATATCGGCGTCCTGCTCGATGGAGCCGCTTTCCCTGAGGTCCGCGATCATGGGCTTGTGGTCCTGTCGGGTCTCGGGGCCTCGGTTCAGCTGCGCAAGGAGCATGATGGGCACGTCCAGCTCTCGGGCCAGCAGCTTCATGGCCCGGGTCATGTCGGAGACCTCCTGCTGCCTCGAGTCGCTCTTGCGGTTCCCCATGCCCGTGCCGCTCATGAGCTGCATGTAGTCCACGATGACCAGGTCCAGCCCTTGCTTGGCCTTCAGGCGGCGGCACTTCGACCGGATGCTGGCCACGGTGGCGTTGCCCCCGTCGTCGATGCTGATCTTGCTCCGCTGCATGGGCTCCGCCGCGTCCATGAGCCGGCTCATCTCCTCGTCGGTCAGCAGCCCCTCCTTGATCCGCTGGGAGTCCACGGAGGCCTCCGTGCAGAGCATACGCATGACCAGTTGCTCCTTGCCCATCTCCAGGGAGAAATAGACCACGGACCGGTTGTCGTGGAGGGCGGCGTACTGGGCGATGTTCAGGGCGAAGGCGGACTTGCCCATGGCGGGCCGGGCGGCTACGATGATCAAATCGGACTTCTGCAGGCCGTTGGTCATGCGGTCCAGGTCCCTAAAGCCCGTGGCGACGCCGGTGAGCTTTCCCTGCCGGGCCATCAGATCCCCGATCTCGTTGAGGGCGTCGGGCACGATGTCCCGGATGGGGGCGATGGAGTCCTCGGTCTTGCGCATGGAGATGTCGTAGATCCGCTTCTCCGCCAGGTTCAAGCTCTCGTCCACGTCCTTGTCGTCGTTCATGCCGTCCCGGATCATTTCGTTGCCGGCGTGGACCAAGCTCCGCTGGACGCTGCGCTCCTCCACGATCTTGGCGTAGTAGCTCACGTTAGCCGCCGTGGGCACGAAGGCCATGAGCTCGGTGAGGTACACCGCGCCGCCGACCATGTCCAAAAAGCCCCGGCGCTCCAGCTCCTCGCTGAGGGTGACCAGGTCCACGGCCTGGCCCGCAGTGCGGATGTTGGCCATGGCCTCGAAGATCCGCTGATGGGCGGCGCTGTAGAAGTCCTCCACGCGGAGCTGTTCCAGCACCAGTTCCAGGGCGTCCTTCTCGAGGAGCATGCTCCCCAGCACGGATTTCTCCGCGTCCAGATTGTTGGGCAGTACCCGTTCCAGTCGTTCTTCCACTTTATTTCTGTTCCTCGACGATGACCTTCAGATTGGCCTTGACCTCTTCGAACAGGGAGAGCTTGGCCACGTATTCGCCGGTGGAGCGAACGGGGTCCAGGCTGATCTTCTTCTTGTCCACGGTGAGGCCCAGCTGCTCCTCGATGGCGGCGGCCACCTCCTTGCCGGAGACGGTGCCGAACATCTTGCCGTTCTCGCCCACCCGGACGGGGACCTTCACCATGGCGTTGTCCAGCTTCTTCGCGAGCTCCCGGGCCTTCACGCCCGCCTCGAACTTCCGATGCTGGGCGGCGCTCTTCTGGATGTTCATGGCGTTCACCGCGGAGGAATCCGCCGGGGAGGCCATCTTCCGGGGCAGGAGGAAGTTGCGGGCGTATCCGTCGGATACGTTCACCACCTCGCCCTTTTTGCCGGTGCCCTTCACGTCCTGTTCCAACACGACTTTCATATCATTCTCCTCCTTCGGGTTCTTCTGTGGTTTCCTGTCGCTCCTCGGGCCGGATGCAGTCCTTCAGCAGGGCTACGGCCTCCTCCGCCGTTTTGCCCCGGACCTGGGCCCCGGCCATGGTCAGATGCCCGCCGCCGCCCAGCTGCTCCAAGATGAGCTGCACGTTGATGAGCCCGTAGCTGCGGCCGGAGATGTTGATGTAGTCGCCCATGTCCGCCAGGGTGAAGGCGGCCTTCACGCCCTTCACCTTGAGGAGCTCGTCCGCCGCCCGGGCCGCCACCAGCTGGGGCTCCTCGGCTCCGGGCTCGCAAATGGCGATGGCCACGCCGTCGTCGCCGATCTCGGCCTTCTCCACCGTGCGGGCCACCTGGACGAAGCTGTCAAAATCGTTCTGGAACAGGGTCTTGACCAAGGTCAGATCCGCCCCATTCCGCCTGAGATACCCCGCCGCCTCGAAGGTGCGGCTGCCCACGTTGAACACGAACTGCTTGGTATCGAGCTCGATGCCAGCCAGCAGCGCGCTGCACACGAAGCTGTCAGGCCGCACGGACTCGTCGTAATACTGGAGCACCTCCGTGACCATCTCCGAGGCGGAGGAGGCCCGGGACTCCAGATAGTGGAGGGTGGGGTTCTCGATGTAGTCCGCGCTGCGGCGGTGATGGTCGATGAGCACGATCTTCTCCACCCGATCGAGGAGGGCCGGACAGTCTGTGATCATGGGCCGCTGGGTGTCCACCACCACCAGGATAGAGTTGGGCTTCACCATCTCCAAGGCCTCCGGGCCGGTGATGAGGAGCTTTTCGCTGAGCCCCAGCCGGTCCATCTCCGAGAGGGCGTCCGCCGTGGCGTCGTTCCGCTCCGTGAGCACGATGAAGGGCCGCATGCGGGTGTGGAGCACGCAGGTGGCGATGCCCAAAGCCGCGCCCAGGCAGTCCATGTCCGGGTTCTTGTGGCCCATGATGAATACGTCCCCGCCGCCCTCGATGAGCTGGCGGAGGGCCTTGGCGAAGAGCCGCATCTTGACCCGGCTTTGCTGGGCGTCCTGCTGCTTGCGGCCGCCGTAGAATCGGTAGTCGGCCCCGTCCCGGACCACGGCTTGGTCGCCGCCACGGCCGAGAGCCAGCTCCATGGCGGTGCGGGCTCCCTCCTCGGACTGGGCGATCCGGGGCGCCATGCCCACGGCCACGGACAGAGACAGGGTGGCGCCGGTGCCCGTCTCCAGGTGCCGGGCCTGCTCCAACAGCTTGAACTTCTCCTTCTCGATCTTGGTGACCTCCGCGGCTTCCAGCACGCAGAGGAAGCGGCCGTTCTCGTACCGGCGGTAGATGCCTCCGGTCCGGCGGCAGAGCTCGGAGACCAGGCGCTCCACCTCGGCCAAAACCGCCGTGCCGTGGAACTGCCGATCTCCCGCCAGCTCCTCGTAGTTGTCCATGTACACCAGCATCACGTAGGGCATCTGCTCCGTATACAGCCGCTGGTAGTGGGCGGCTTCGGTCCGATCCAGCCAGTACTGGAACAGGAGCTTTTTGCGGGCGTTGCGCCGGCGGACCGGCATGGTCATGACCTGGTAGTTGGTGCCGGAGAGCAGGATCTGCTGGACCGTGGGCTGGGCGGGCTTGAAGTTGGGGAGCACGTCCAGCACGTTCTTTCCGTCGAACACGGCGGCCAGGGCGTCGTTGCGCCAGACGATCTTGCCGTTCAGATCCATCAACAGCACCGGGATGTCCACCTTGCGGATGAGCTCCGAGGCGGCGGTGTCGTTGTCGGCGAAGACGGTGTCCATGAGCTGCTGCTGCTTTCTGGCCACGCCTATCAGCAGCAGGAACACGATCAGCGTGACGAAGCCCGCCGCGCCCAGGCACAGGTATCCCAGCATCCGGTTGTAGTACCAGACCGCGCCGGCCAGGGCCAGCAGGGCGATCGCCAGGAAGATCAGGACCCCTCGATATCGTTTCATCGCTGTTCCTTTCCGGCCCGCCGCCTGCGGATGACCCCCACGAGGCCCAGCAGCAGCAGCACCATTTGGAAGATCTGATACAGGAACACCAGCCCTGCCCCCATCACCAGCCCGTACAGGAGCCCGACGCGATTGTGGGGCAGGCGGTGCTTGAGCACCGCGTATAGATAGTTGGCTCCGGCCAGCAGCAGCGGCATGGCCCACATCTCATAGAGAAGCAGGCTCAGGGCCGACACCATGGGCGTGTCCGTGGTCATGGTCAGGATGGTCACGACCAAGCTGGCGCCGCCCAGGATCATCACGTACCCATAGGGGACGGACCAGGTGCCGTAGGGGCCCAGGGGGCAGAGAGGCATGTCCTTCTGCCGCCTGTTGAAGGCGTGGAGCAGCAGCACGTTGATGAGGGCGTAGCCCCCCGCGAAGGCGAAGAAGCAGCCCACGATCAGCTCGTCGATCCGGCTCACCAGGAGCAGGGCCGTGTCGTGGAGGCTGGTGCCCTCGAACAGCACCGGCACCTCGGCAAAGTAGCTGCGGAGCGACGCGTAGGGGTCGCCGGTGGCCACCAGATCCGGCACGCAGAAGATCAAAAACTGGCCGAAGGTCAGCAGGAGCGACACGTAGAGGACGCTTTGGAAGTTCCCCATGCGCTCCTTCTGGCTGAACCAGAGGAGGCAGCCCGCCGGGGCCGCCGCCCCCAGGATGCAGAGGCAGTTGAGGGGGGCGTAGCCCATGAGATAGCCGAAGAGGAACACCAGCGCCCCGGCCACGATCAGCATCACCGGTCGGGTCCGGAAGGCCATGGCCGCCCACACCGCCGGGACCGCCAGCATGGTCAGCAGGAACAGGGGATAGTAGTATACCGAGCATCCGCCCATCACCGCGAAGCCCAGCCACAGGCCCCAGGTCAACCCATTCTGTTTTCCCCTGCTATTTTCCATGCAACCATTTTACATATATTGACGGCAAGAGTCAAATGGAAAATGGCGAGGAGCCCCGGGAGCAAAAAGTGAAATCCGCGCTTTGCGCGGGCTAAATTTGCGATGCAAGCGAAATCCACCTTCGGTGGGCTAAATCCGGCTGACGCCGGGTTAAGGTATGCGCCTTGCGGCGAATGGAATCCCCCCCTTGGGGGGCTGGGGGCACCATAGCTCGGCGTCAGCCGGATTTCGCTGCGCCAAAGGCGCAATTTAGCTTGCGCAGCAAATTTCGCTCGCCGCAGGCGAATATCACTTGACACCCGGCATGGTCGTGGTATAATAAGCTCTAATTTCGGGGTTGACCCGGGAAGCAGTACCCTCAAGGGCTGTCCTTCTTCAGAGAGCGCGTTCACCGGCTGCAAGGCGCGCGGGGGGCAGGAGGGGAAGACCGCCCGGCGACTCGAAGGGGACCGGCCCCATATCGCCGGATGCGAGTGATAAACTTGGGTGGAACCGCGCAAACCAAGCGCCCCAGTGCTGTGATGCAGCATTGGGGCTTTTAGTTTATATGAAGAAAGAGAGGAAACACGTATGATCATCACATTCCCCGACGGATCGAAGCGGGAATACGAAAACGGCGTCAGCGCTCTGGACATCGCCGCGTCCCTCAGCCAGGAGCTGAAGAAGTCCGTCATCTGCTGCGAGATCGACGGCGTCCGTTCCGACGCCTTCTTGCCCATCGAGAAGGACTGCAGCCTCCGGCTCCTCACCTTCGACGATGCCGACGGTCGCTGGACCTATCGGCACACGGCCTCCCACATCCTGGCCCAGGCCGTCAAACGCCTCTGGCCTGAGGTGAAGCTGGCCATCGGCCCCGCCACCAAGGACGGGTTCTATTACGACTTCGACGCGCCCTTCAACTTCTCCCCCGACGACTTCAAGAAGATCGAGAAGACCATGGAGCAGATCCAGCGGGAGAATCTGAAGCTGGAGCGGTTCGAGCTGCCCCGGGCGGAGGCCATCGCCTTCATGGAGAAGAAGGGCGAGCCCTACAAGGTGGAGCTCATCCGCGACCTGCCTGAGGACGCGATCATCAGCTTCTACAAGCAGGGTGAGTTCGTGGACCTGTGCGCCGGCACCCACGTGGGCAGCACAGCCCGGGTGAAGAACATCAAGCTCCTGAGCGTGGCTGGCGCCTACTGGCGTGGCAGCGAGAAGAACAAGATGCTCCAGCGCATCTACGGCACGGCCTTCGAGAAGAAGGACGAGCTGGTGGCCTACATCACGCGCCTCGAGGAGGCGAAGAAGCGGGACCACAACAAGATCGGCCGGGAGCTCGAATACTTCACCACGGTGGACGTGATCGGCCAGGGTCTGCCGGTGCTCCTGCCCAAGGGCGCCCGGGTGATCCAGCTCATGCAGCGCTGGGTGGAGGACACGGAGCAGAAGCACGGGTATCTGCTCACCAAGACGCCCTACTTCGCCAAGCGGGAGCTCTATAAGATCTCCGGCCATTGGGACCACTATCGGGACGGCATGTTCATCATGGGGGACCCGGACGACGAGACCAAGGACTGCTTCGCCCTCCGGCCCATGACCTGTCCCTTCCAGTATCAGGTGTACCTGAATCGGCAGCGGAGCTACCGGGATCTGCCCATGCGGCTGGGCGAAACGTCCACCCTGTTCCGCAACGAGGACTCCGGCGAGATGCACGGCCTCATCCGCGTGCGCCAGTTCACCATCTCCGAGGGCCACCTCATGGTCCGCCCGGATCAGCTGGAGGAGGAGTTCAAGGATTGTCTGGAGCTCTCCAAGTACTTCCTGAACACGGTGGGCCTGTGGGAGAAGTGCACCTTCCGCTTCTCCCAGTGGGACCCCGCCAACCCCAAGAACAAGTACGAGGGCACGGCGGAGCAGTGGAACGCCGCCCAGGCCGCCATGAGCCGCATTTTGGACCATCTGGGCGTGAAGTACGAGATCGGCATCGACGAAGCCGCCTTCTACGGGCCCAAGCTGGACATCCAGTATCGGAACGTGTACGGCAAGGAGGACACCCTGGTCACGATCCAGATCGACATGCTCCTCGCTAAGCGGTTCGGCATGTACTACATCGACGAGAACGGCGACAAGGCCCTGCCCTACATCATCCATCGGACCAGCCTGGGCTGCTACGAGCGGACGCTGGCATACCTGCTCGAGGAATACGCAGGCGCCCTGCCCACCTGGATGATGCCCACCCAGGTGAAGGTGCTGCCCATCACGGATCGGGCCCTCGAATACTCCAAAGCCCTGGCCGACCGCCTGGACGCCCTGGGCGTGCGGGTGGAGGTGGACGCCCGGAACGAGAAGATCGGCTTCAAGATCCGGGAAGCCCAGATGCAGAAGATCCCCTACATGCTGGTCATCGGCGACAAGGAGGCCGAGGAAAAGACCGTGGCCGTCCGAGCCCGGGGCAAGGGCGATCTGGGCGCCATGTCCATGGACGACTTCGAATCCCTGCTCCTCAAGGAGATCGCCGGTAAGGCGAAATGATCTTCGCGACTTACGGAGCCGCTGCCGCCGCAGCGGCTTTTTTGCGCCGCCAGGGCTGCTGCACGCCGACCCGCCCTTGCCAGTTCCCGGTTTTTGCGGTATACTTATATATACTTGGAGGTGTGTCCCTATGAACGATATCCGCTTCGTCGTCTCGCCCCGGATCCTGGGGGAGGAAAAGTTTTTCGGACCGGGCATCGCCGTGCTCCTCCATCGGGTGGAGGAATACCATTCCATCCGCCAGGCCACGGCTTCCATGGGCATGGCCTACAGCAAGGCCTGGACCATCATCCGCCGGGCGGAGCGGGAGCTGGGGTTCCCCCTGCTCAACACCACCACCGGCGGCAAGGAGGGGGGCGGCGCGTCCCTGACGGCGGAGGGGAAAGCGTTTCTCGACAAGTACGATCGGTTCTGCGCCCTGGTGAACGATCATGCCCGGGCGGATTTCGAAGCGGTGTTTGGCCCCGGGGTCTCCGGGCAGGAATGAGGGAGGATATGAAGAAGCTGACGATTTTCGTTCTTTGCCTCGTATGGCTCATAGGCTGCGTGCCCGTGCCCGTAGGCCCGTCCCAGGCTGCGGAGGTCACCCAGGCGCCCGCGGCGCCCGTCCGCCACGAGACGCCCGCGCCCAGCGCCGTGCCGGAGACGAAGCCGCCAAAGGAGGCGACGGCGCTGCCCGCCACGGCTGCCCCCAAGGCCACGGCTGCGCCCAAGGCCAAAGCCACAGCGAAATCCACCGCCACGCCCAAGTCAACCCCGAAACCCACGCCGAAGTCCACGCCCAAGCCTACGGCCACGCCCCGGCCCACGGCGGTCCCCGATCAGACCTACACCGGGACCTATTTCAAATTCACCGCGCCGGGCAGCTGGATGAAGGCCAAGACCGCCGACGGGGTCTACTTCTACCCGGACGTGGACGATACCCGGCACACCTATTTCCTGTATCAGGAAACGGAGAACGAAATGGGGCTCACGGAGACCAAGCTGGACATCGCCCTCATGTTCTCCTCCAAGGAGTCCGTCACCGCCATGGTGGAGGGGGCCCTGACGGGCAGCGGCATGACCAACTTCAAGCTGTCGCCGGTGACCGTCCAGAAGACCAAGCTCAACGGGCTCACCTGCTACAAGGGGGCCTCCGACATCACCCAGGCCGGAGAGACCTACGATTTCGTGGGCCACATCTTCCTCCGGGGGGACAAGATGGTCCTGTTCATCTGGGTGGGCGACCAAGTGAAATACGCCGCGGGCCTGAAGAAGGTCTACGATTCCATCGAGGCGGTGAAGTAGCATGCTGAACGAGGAACTGATCTATGACGAGGCCTTCGCGGAAAAGGTGAGGCGCTCCTTTTGGCGGGACGGGCTGATCGTGGCCATGCCCAGCCAGCTCAAAAAGCGGAAGGTCCTGCTGGATCTGATCGCCCTGGATTTCGAATCGGGCCGCACCTACACCGAGCAGGAGGTCAACTTCCGTATCCTGGACCATTATGACGACTACTGCACCCTGCGCCGGGAGATGGTGGACCTGGGCCTTCTGCGGCGGGAGAAGGGACTGTATCACAAACCATAGGAGCATCTTTTACCGCGCCGGCCAGAAAAGGTCCGCGATCCCATCGAGGCGGCAAAACAGGGTAGCTGTTGCCGCCGTTCCTGCCGGAGAAAAAGGTCCGTTTTCCATAAATACCTGTCAACCCGCCCCTTGCATTCGGGCGGGTTTTTTGATAGTATACACAATAGTGGAGAAGGCTGTTTTCTCCGACAAGCGTACAAATCGTCACCCACCATTTTGCAAGGAGGAATGTACATGAATTACACCGCGGAAGTCACCCATATGTGCCCCGTCGCCAAGGGCGCATACCACGGCCCGGCCCCCATCCCCGAGGAGGGCAAGTGGGTCCAGGCCAAGCAGATTTCGGACATCTCCGGCTTCACCCACGGCATCGGCTGGTGCGCTCCCCAGCAGGGCGCCTGCAAGCTGACGCTGAACGTG
>CACXNN010000042.1 GCA_902768995.1 uncultured Eubacteriales bacterium
AAAAAGCCCAGAAACTCTAAGTTTTTTGGGCTTTCATTATGTGGTATAATTCCTAATGCAACATTTTTACCACATTTTGTTCTGGAAGGGCTGTTTTCATTAATAGGTCAGCTGCCCCTACGATGCTAACAAGAGAATAAAGAACAGCTGATCAAAAGGAGCCTGAAAGGCCAATACTTTCGGTTCGAATCCGGACAGGGACGCAAACCCCGAAAAATGCATTTCATGGGTTGCCTTAAGCCTTATCCTAAGTGTGACGACCAGTCTTCATCCAAGAATGAATTTGTTCACACCATAAACCGTATATTTCGTGTGCATCTCCAAGATCCTTTTCTTTCTTTGATGGATAAGGCGAGAAACACATTGTTTGTTTGAGTCATAGGCAGGCACGAATTGTTGACGTACGTCTAGAGAACACACACAATCAAAGACTTTTGCGATGGAATCATTTCACTTCTCGAACCAACTATCTGTTGACAAGGCAAGCTGCGATCTGTATGATAATATACATAATTGTAGCATTTCTTTACCCATCCGACCACTACCCCTGATGACGACATTCAAACAGACGAGGGAGCCGACATGATCACGAACGACAAAGGGATCGTAGAACTGAAGCACTTTATCTTGCGGGAGGTCTGCCGCCTGGCGTGGGAGGATCGGCTGACGCAAGAGGAGACGGAAAAGATTGTCTGCCAGGTTAGCCCGGGACCAAAGCCACAGTACCGTTGCTGTGTCTATAAGGAGCGGGAGATCGTCCGGGGCCGCATTCGCCTCGCCCAAGGTATGAGCCCTGAAGCGGGTTCTCCTACCAAGAACGTGGTGGCCGTCATCCCCGCCGCCTGCGATGATTGTCCCATTCAAGATTATTTCGTCACGGATATCTGCCGCTTCTGCTTGGGCAAGGCCTGCCTGAATTCCTGCCGATTCGGCGCCATCTCCCCCGGCGACGCCAAGATGCGCATCGAACCCAACAAATGCAAGTCCTGCGGTCAATGCGCCAAAGCCTGTCCCTATGGCGCCATCATTCATCAGGAGCGGCCCTGTAAGAAAGCCTGTCCTGTGGGCGCCATCTCCTATGACGCTGCGGGCATCTGCCGGATCGACGAATCCAAGTGCATCCATTGCGGCCACTGCATTCACAACTGTCCCTTCGGGGCCATCGGTTCCAAGATCTATGCCGTCGATGTGATACGGGCCATCCGGGCAGGCAAACGGGTGGTGGCCATGTGCGCCCCGGCTACGGAGGGCCAGTTCGGGAAGGAAGCCAGCATGGCGGCCATCCGCAGCGCCCTGAAAAAGCTGGGATTCGCGGATATGGTGGAGGTGGGCTTGGGCGGGGATATGACCGCCGCCTTTGAAGCGCTGGAATGGATCGAGGCCCGGAAGGAGGGGCGGATCATGACCACCTCCTGCTGTCCGGCTTTCATCTCCCTGTTGCGCCATCACTTCCCCAAGCTTTATGAAAAGAACAAATCCACCACTGTTTCGCCTATGATAGCCGTGTCCCGGTATCTGAAGTATCTGGACCCGGACTGTGTCACCGTATTCATCGGCCCCTGCATCGCCAAGAAGGGGGAAACGCTGAACGAGCTGATTGCGGATCGTGCGGATTACGCCCTGACCTTTGGGGAGATGGTGGCTATGCTGGATTCCCGGGGCGTTGAGATCGAACCGGTGGCGGAAGCGTATCAGGAATCGTCCCTTTTCGGGAAGCGTTTCGCGGGCAGCGGCGGCGTGGCCAGCGCTGTTTTGGAGGTCATGCAGGAGCTGGGGGAGGACACCTCCGACATCCGGCTTACGACTTGCGCCGGAGGCGAGGAATGCAGAAAAGCCATGTTGCTTTTGAATGCGGGTCGTTTGAACACGGATTTCGTGGAGGGGATGATCTGTCCCGGCGGCTGCGTGGGCGGCCCATCCAAGCATCAGGCAGAGAATCTGGTCCTGCGGGCCAGGGAAGACCTTCTCAAGCAGGCGGACGGCAGAAAGATACTGGACAATTTGGAACAGTATCCGATGGGGCGTTTTTCCATGCATCGGGACGGCAGTCTGCCCGAGGAGGTCCCTTCCTTTGTTTCGAAAGAATGAATCTGACGCGGGATGTGTTTCCCGCGTTTTTTTTCAAGCGCGTTGCGCCGAGAAAGATGCTTCGCACCCTATAGACAATACTTGATAAAGGAGGACAAACAATTGGAGATCGTCAAACCGGCCATGGCCGGAACGCTGGAATCCAGCGACGCCCAGATCATGGTGGAGCCCGGTGAAAATGGGATCGAGCTCTTTTTGAAGAGCAGCGTCATGAACCAGTACGGACGGCAGATCAAAGCCACCGTATTGGAAACACTTGAGCGCCTGGGCGTGAAGAACGCCCGCGTCACCGTGGTGGACAAAGGCGCTTTGGACTGCACGCTCAAGGCTCGGGTGGAATGCGCCGTATTCCGCAGCGCCGACGCCTCTGAGAAGGACATTCCCTGGGGAGGTGCTGTCAGATGATCCCGAGACCGAAACCGGAACGTTTCCGGCTGCGCCGCACCATGATGTTCATGAACGCGCAAAAGCCGGGCCTCATCAAGGACGCCTACATCTACGGCTGCGACAGCATCATGCTGGATTTGGAGGACGCGGTGGCGGAGAATCAGAAGGACGCCGCCCGCTTCTCCCTGTATCACGCCCTCAAAACCATCGACTACGGCGGCACCGAGGTCATCGTCCGCATCAACGGCCTGGACACCCCCCACTGGCAGGAGGATATCCGGGTCTGCGTGGCGGGCGGGGCCGACGGCATCCGCATCGCCAAGTGTGAAAGCGCCCAGGATGTGCTGACGGTGGAAAAGGCCGTGGAGGCCGCCGAGGAGGAATTCGGCGTGGAGAAGGGTCGGACGCTCCTGATGGCGGCCCTGGAAAGCCCCAAGGGCATCCTGAACGCCTATGAGATCTGCGCCGCTTCGCCCCGTATGTTCGGCGTGGCCATCTCCGGCGGCGACTTCAGAAAGTGCATGCAGACCAAGCCCCAGCCCGATGGCGTGGATATGCTGGTGGCCCGGGGGCAGATGCTGATCGCGGCCCGCGCGGCCGGCATCCAGTGCTTCGACACCGTGTTCACCAATCTGGACGATCAGGCGGGGTTCGAAGCGGAGGTCCTTCAGAACAAGGCCATGGGCTTTGACGGCAAGAGCCTCATCAACCCCAAACAGATCCGATTCGTCCATGAGGTCTTCGCTCCCACCGAGAAGGAGATTCTCCAGGCGGAGAAGATCGTGCGCGCCTATCGGGAGCAGAGCGCCGCCGGCGTGGGCGTATTCACGGTGGACGGCAAGATGATCGACATCGCCTTCATCCCCGGCGCTGAGAGGACTTTGAAACTGGCCCGTGCGTGCGGCCTTTGGGAGGGGGATCTGGTATGAAGAACGCAGTTGGCAGAGACATTCCCGATTTCCTGCTGCAAAACGGCAGGGAAGTGTATCAGGGCAAGAACTATATGGATGGCAAGTACCTCCAGAAGGCATCCCCCCGCACCCGTCGGTATGAGAAGCCCCAGGAAAGCAAGCTGGTGGATTCCATCGCGGACGCCCTGCGGCAGCTAGGCGCCAAGAGCGGCATGACCTTCTCCTTCCATCACCACCTCCGGGACGGGGACTATGTGGTCAACATGGTCATGAAAGCCGCCATCGAGGAGCTGGGCTTGGAGGATCTGACCATCGCCGCTTCCAGCTTGGGCGCGGCCCACGATCCCATCGCCGATTATATCGAGCAGGGCAAGGTCGTCGGCATCCAGACCAGCGGCATCCGCGGCCGCATGGGCGAGGTGGTGTCCGCCGGCAAGCTGAAGACCCCGGCCATCATCCGCAGCCACGGCGGCCGTCCCCGGGCCATCGAGGCGGGGGAGGTCCATATCGACTTCGCCTTCGTCGCCGCTCCCACCAGCGATTGCGTGGGCAACTGCCGGGGCATCGGCGGCAAATCCAACTGCGGCTCCATGGGCTACGCCATGACCGACGCCAAATACGCCGATCATGTGGTGGTCGTCACCGACTGTCTGGTGGATTTTCCCAACATGCCTGCCAGCGTGGAGGCCATCGACGTGGACGCTGTGGTGGTGGTGGATTCCATCGGCAACCCCAAGAAGATCGCTTCCGCCGCCGCCCGCATCTCCCAGAATCCCCGGGACCTGATGATGGCGGAGAACGTGGCCAAGGTTATCGCCTCCACACCCTATTTCAAGGAGGGTTTCTCCTTCCAGACCGGCGTGGGCGGGCCGTCCCTGGCGGCCAACCTGTTCCTGGAAAAGTTCATGGACGAACGGAACATCAAGATGGGCTGGGCCATCGGCGGCATCTGCGGGCCTATGGTGGAGATGCTGAAGAAGGGCAAGGTGGGCAAGGTCATCGACGTGCAGGACTTTGATCTCGACGCGGTGAACTCCATCAACCAGACCCCCAACCACTTTGAAATGTCCGCCTCCCAGTACGCGAATCCGGCCAACAAGGGCGCCTTTGTCAACAAGCTGGACTTTGTAGTCCTTGCTGCTCTGGAGATCGACACGGGCTTCAACGTGAACGTGCTTACGGGCTCCGATGGCGTGCTTCGCGGCGCCCCCGGCGGGCATCCCGACACGGCGGCGGGCAGCAAAGTCTGCATCATCGTCACGCCCCTCACCCGGGGGCGCATGGCCACGGTGTGCGAGCACGTGGTCACGGTCACCACGCCGGGCGACTGCGTGGACGTGCTGGTCACGGACTACGGCATCGCCGTGAACCCCCTGCGGCCCGATCTCATCGAGTGTCTGGATAAGTCCGGCATCCCCCATGTATCCATCGAATCCCTCAAGGAAAAGGCGTACAGCCTCGTCGGTCGTCCGGACGATCTCGAATGGGAGGATAAGGTCGTGGCCGTGCTGGAAGCCCGGGACGGCACCATTCTGGACGTGGTCCGCAAGATCAAGCCCTACACATTGAACTGACAGTATAAACATATTTACCCGAAAAAGAAACAGGAGGATCCATCATCTATGAGTAACGTCGTCGTCGGTATCCTGGGACTTATCACCATCGTAGCCATCGTGGTGACGCTGTTCCGCAGCAAAACTCAACCTGCAATTGCCTTCATCGTTTTCCCCGCGATCCTGGGCCTCATTCTGGTGATTGCCGGACGCTATTCCTTCGACAATCTGGCCACCATGATCAAATCCGGCTTTTCCAGCACCGGCCCCACCGCCGCCTTGTTCGTGTTCTCCGTGCTGTATTTCGGCATCATGACCGATGCGGGCATGTTCGATGTGATCATCGGCAAGCTCATGAAGCTGGTAGGCGACAACGTGATCGGCGTAGCCGTGGTCACGGCCATCATCGCCTTGGTCGGCCATCTCGACGGGGGCGGCGCCTCCACCTTCTGCATCGTGGTCCCCGCCATGCTGCCTGTCTATAAGCGGATGCACATGCGGCCCACCACCCTGCTTAGGATCGCGGTGTTGGCCATGGGCGTGCTGAATCTAATGCCCTGGGCTGGCCCCACCATGCGGGCCGCCTCCGTGCTGGGCATCGAAGCGGGATCCCTGTGGCAAACCCTGTTGCCCATCCAGATCTTCGGCGTCGTGCTCTCCCTCGCCCACGCCGTGCTGGCCGGCTTCCAGGAGAAGCGCCGCGGCGCCGGTCTCCATGGCAAACTGGCCCAGACCGAAGGCGTCATCGAGATGGAGGAGCAGGTCCAGGAACAGAAGGAAAACGAACTGGCCCGACCCAAGCTCTTTATCTTCAACGTGCTTCTCACCCTGGCCGTCATCGCCATGCTGATCTGGGACGTGTTCCCCAGCTACGTGCCCTTCATGCTGGGCCTTTCCCTGGCCCTGTTCGTGAACTACGGCCTGTCCGCCAAGATGCATAAGAAGCTCATCAATCTCCACGCGGGCCCCGCCCTGATGATGTGCTCCACCCTCATGGGCGCCGCCGTCCTCATGGGCATTTTGACCACCAGCCTGGGTGCCGACGGCAAGGCCATCGGCGCCAAGGTCATGGAGCTGCCGGCGGACGCCATCCCCTCCGTGGTGCGGTGTCTGGCGGGCATCGTGTCTGACATCCTGCCGGCGGCCCTCGGTCAGCACCTGCCCCTCATCATCGGCATCCTGTCCGTGCCCCTGGCTCTGGCCTTCGACACCGACAGCTACTTCTACGGCATGCTGCCCGTCATGATCGGCATCGGCCAGGCTTTCGGCGTCAACGCCCTGCCCATCGCCGTGGCTATGGTGGTGTGCCGCAACTGCGCCACCTTCATCAGCCCCATGGTCCCCGCCACGCTCCTGGGCACCGGCCTTGCGGAAGTGGACATCAAGGATCACATCAAGGCCAGCTTCCTGTATGTATGGGGCTTCTCCATCCTCTGCATGATCTTTGCGGCCATCGTGGGCATCATGCCTCTGTAA
The DNA here is from genome assembly GCA_902768995.1 of uncultured Eubacteriales bacterium. Taxonomy (GTDB): domain Bacteria; phylum Bacillota; class Clostridia; order Christensenellales; family CAG-138; genus RUG472. The sequence goes on from CACXNN010000042.1 coordinate 6,416, forward strand.
GCCTTACGTCTTGTTCGTTCCTTCGCTCCCGGCATGATTCCGTGCCGGGAGTTTTTGGGCTTTTCTCCGGAGCCGATCTTTGATACAATACCATCAGAAGCATTAGGAGGAGCGCCATGGGAAACACTCTTTGCGCCATCGAGGCGTGGGACAGCCGAAACCGGCGGCAGGTGGATGAGCTGCTGCAGGCGGAAGGCATCCGCCGGGACAGGAACCTTTCCTACACCTGCGGCATTTTCGATGAGAATATGCGCATCATTGCCACGGGTAGCAGTTTCGGCAACACGCTGCGGTGCTTGGCCGTTGCCTCAGATCATCGGGGCGAGGGGCTCATGAACGAGATCGTTTCCCACCTGATGGAACGGCAGATGGCTCAGGGCAACAGCCGGGTATTCCTGTACACCAAGCCCCAAAGCGCCCGGCTGCTGGGCGATCTGGGCTTCTATGAGGTGGCCCGGCTGGAGGACGCGGTGTTCATGGAGAATCGCTTCGGCGGGTTTACCGGTTATCTTAGACAGCTGGCAAAGACTCGGCAACCTGGCCGAAGCGCCGCTATCGTCATGAATGCCAACCCCTTTACCCGAGGCCACAGATACCTTGTAGAGCGTGCAGCGGGAGAGAACGACTGGCTCCACCTGTTTCTTCTGAGCGAGGAGGCGGGACCCATCCCCTATGTGGTCCGCAAGCGGCTGGTGCGGGAAGGCGTCGCCGATCTATCCAACGTGATCCTGCACGATTCCGACGCCTATATCATCAGCAGCGCCACCTTTCCCAGCTATTTTCTGCGGGACGAGGACACGGCGATCCTCGCGCATGCGAAGCTTGATCTGGCCGTATTCGGAAAGATAGCGGAAGTGCTGGGGGTCACAGCGCGCTATGCGGGAGAGGAAAAGAGCAGCCATGTGACGAGGCTGTACAACGAGACCATGGCTGCCGAGCTGCCGAAGCGGGGCGTGGCATTCCGTATTATCCCACGGCTTGAACTTTGCGGCGAAATCGTCAGCGCCAGCTCCGTGCGGCAGGCGATCCACGATGGGCAGCTCGAAAAGGCCGCCTTCATGCTGCCGGAGAGCAGCCTGCGGTACTTTGAGAGCGACGAGGCTGAACCGGTCATCAAAGCCATTCGTGCCATGGATGAAGCGAGGCACTACTGATGAGAGAAATGACGTTGCAGGCAATACTGGAGGCGCGGGACCGCCGGGCGGAGAATCAGCGGCGGCTGCTTCTGTTGCATGCCTGCCCGGTGATATCCTTTACCATGAACATCCCCGGCCCCGTGAAGAACAGCCCGCTCATCGGCAGAGCCTTTCAGGTGGGGCTGGAACGGCTGCAAGGGCTTCTTGCCAGGGAGGGCGTAACGCCCCTGAATCCCCTGCTGACGAACGCCGATACCGGCTGCGAGTATCTCTGCGCCGTCAGAGGGGAGGCGTCACGCCTCAAAGCAATATGTGAATCCATTGAAGACACGGAGCCTTTAGGCCGGTTGTTCGATATGGACGTGTTGGATCGATATGGGGAAAAACTCTCCCGAAGGGAGCCGCGGGGCTGTCTCGTTTGCGGGGCGGTGGGAAAAGGCTGCGCCTCTCGACGGCTCCACAGCGTAGCGGAGCTTCAACAGTCGGTCAAGCAGCGGTTAGAAGCCGGGCTGCTGGCGGTAGACGGCGAACGGATCGGCACGATGGTGACCGAAGCGCTGCTGGACGAGGTGAACACTACCCCAAAGCCCGGCCTGGTGGACCGAAATAATAACGGCGCCCATCGAGACATGAACCGGCAGACCTTCTATAACAGCGCGCGTGCACTCCGGGAATACTGGTCGGCTTGCTTTCGAGCGGGGGCGGAGACAGCCCGCGAGGCGCCGGAAGAGACCTTCGCCCGGCTGCGGGAGATGGGTCTGGCGGCAGAACGGAAAATGCTGATAGCTACCGATGGCGTGAACACCCATAAGGGGGCCATCTTCCTGTTAGGGACCGTCTGCGGAGCCATCGGCCGACTTTGGTCGGCGGAAGACCCCTGTCGGGATCCTTCCGTCATCGGCGAAGTCTGCGCCCTCATGAGCAAAACAGCCGTGGAGGCGGATTTTGTTGAAATGGAAGCCCGTGGGAAGGGGAGCTCCTTTGGTGAGCAAATCTATTTGTCGCACGGAATCCGGGGCGCACGTGGAGAACTGGCGGAAGGGCTCCCTTCCGTGCTGAGGACTGGCCTTCCTCATCTGCAGGCAGCTCTGGCCCGAGGCATGGATCGAAACGACGCCGGGGCGTTCACTCTGCTGTACCTCATCGCGCAGGGAACGGATACGAACCTAATGCACCGGGGCGGTATGGATGTTGCCACCGCGGCCGTTGGGGAGGTGCGAGACCTGCTGGCGGCGTCCCCCTACCCAAACCTATCGGACATACGCCGCTTGGACGACCGATTCATCCGGCAAAACCTGTCGCCCGGGGGCAGTGCTGATCTGTTGGCGGCAACCTTGTTTTTGTTGGATTGGGAAACAAAGGTGTAAACGCTT
>CACXNN010000043.1 GCA_902768995.1 uncultured Eubacteriales bacterium
AGGACCTGGGCGCTAAGACCGCCTATAATCTGGACGGCGGCGGTTCCTCCACCATGGTGTTCCAGGGCAAGGTCATCAACAACCCTACGACCAACGGCAAAAACATCTCGGAAAGGAGTGTGAGCGACATTGTTTGCATCACCTGCTGAATCCTCTCAAAAGAGCGCCATCCAAGTGGCGTTCAGGTATCTGCTTGTCACCCTCCTCTGCGCCTTGTTCGGGGCGGTATATGAAGCGTTCAGCCACGGCGTCTATGCTTACGGCATGCTGTACGGCTTTGCTTTCCCGCTGATTGGCGGCGTCCTACCCGCCCTGCTCCTTGCAAAAATGGGTAAAAGGATGCCCCCAGACGCTTCCCTGCTTCTATGGCACTTCGGCATCTCCGCCCTGACCGTCGGCAGTTTTTTCTCCGGCGCTTTGGAGATATACGGCACCTCCAGCGCACTTACGTCCGTCTACTGGCTGATGGGGGGCGTGTGCCTGCTCTTCTCCCTGCTGACGGCCCTGTTTCTCCCCGGGACGACGGTTGAAAAAGCGGTTGTCAATCGGTAACGGTTCCTGTATACTGGTTTTCAAACACAGGGAGGAAATCACGATGAACCATCTCGGTATAACGCGCTTGGAAACGGACCGGCTTATCCTTCGGCCCTTCGTCCCGGAGGATGCGGCTCCCATGTTTCAAAACTGGGCCAGCGACCCGATGGTGACCCGATATTTGACCTGGCCCACCCACCAGTACCTGTCCGTCACCCAAATGGTGATCAAGAGCTGGATCGATCGATACAGCGATCCCACCTTCTATCAATGGGCCATCGAGCTCAAGTCTCTGGGTGAGCCCATCGGCAGCATCAGCGCCGTAAAGATCGACGAAGCCGCCTGCTCCGTGGAGATCGGGTACTGCATCGGTCAGCCCTGGTGGGGACAGGGGCTGGTGGCCGAGGCCGTCCGGGCCCTCATGGCATTTTTCTTCGAGCAGGTGGGCGTACAGCGCGTCAAGGCGTGCCATCATCCGGACAACCCGAATTCCGGCCGGGTCATGCAAAAATGCGGCATGACCTATGACGGCGCCTGGCCCAAGGAGGGAGAGTCGCTCGAATTGAAGTGGTATTCCCTGTCGAGGGAGGCGTATGTAAATCGTACGTGATGCGGCCGAGAAAATCGATCAAAGCGCGTTCTTGGGGCAATTCCTGACGCACTCCATGCACAGGATGCACTCCGTCCCGTTCGCTCTTTTTCTGGAATTGTCCGTCACGTCCACGTCCATGGGGCATACCCTCTTGCACTTTCCGCAGGAGATACATTTGCTTGTATCGCACTTGACGCGGAACAGGGAAAAGTAGCTCATGGGTTTTAGGAAAACGGTTATGGGGCAGATATACTTGCAGAACGCCCGGTTATCCTTCAAAGCAAAGGCAAGGGCTATGCCCGTGACGTAGTACGCCACGTTCCCGACGATGAACGCCCAGAACATGATCCGTTCGATGTTACCGACCTTGGCGAGGAACAGAGCCGCCACGAATATCAGGGAAGCGGAAAATGTGATGTATCGGATCCATCCGATCTTTCTCCGCGGCTCCTGCGGCACCTTGTAGGGAAGGAAATCCAGGACCATAGCTGTCCAGCAGGCATATCCGCACCAACCCCTGCCAAACACGAGGGGACCGAAGATCTTCGCCACAGCATAGTGGATCGTGGCAGCTTCGAACACGCCGGTGAACAGATAATACCAAAAGCCCTCGATCTGCATGTTTTCGCGGCAGATCAGCCCCAGATAGACCAGCATATAGGACCCGACCAAGAGCTGTACGACGCGCCTTGCGTGCTTGTACTTTCGGATGAACAGGAACAGTCCCAGGGAGATGGAGAGGCCGATATAGCTGAAGTTGAGAAGGTAGAATAGATTCCCTTTCGTCAGCCACAGGGTGATCGCCACGGATTCAAAGATGATCCACATAAGGATCGGTTTCCAGTATTTCTTCAAAGGATCGCCCCCTTCATAGGCATGTTGTCTAAGTATCGCTATCTGGTTTGTAAGAATACTTTATTATATCGTTGAGGAGAGCGCGTTTCAACAGGGATGTGAATATTACGGCTGATGGGATTTGCGGCCCTTGCCGCTAAAAAAGCCCCACCGGGGCTTTTTCTATACGCGGCTTCAAATCCCATCAGTCGTAAAGCACAAGGACCACCAGACGGTGGTCCTTGTGCTTTGGTGCGGCTGATGGGATTTGAACCCATAAGCTTTCGCCGACAGATTTTAAGTCTGTTGTGTATGCCGTTCCACCACAGCCGCGCTACGGGCTACGGGCAGTATTGTACAGGCAAACGGCCCGATTTGTCAATGATCAAAGGCTCAAAAGGGCGCCGATCAGGCCCCCTGCGGCCAGGAACAGGACGGGATGGATCTTCTTCAGCTTCGGCAGGAGCATCAGCACCACCAGCACGCCGTACAGGGCCAATGAGATCGGGTCCACATGGAAGGGAACGAAGCTCAGGCTCAGGGAGGCCTTGATCACGGACCAGCCCGCCGCCGCCACCAGGCCGGCCGCCGCCGGGCGCAGGGCGCCGAAGGCGTCGTTCACCAGCTTGGAGCTGCGATACTTCTCTAGGCCCCTGGCCACCAGCACGATCACCGCGATCTGGGGCGCGATCAGGGACAGGGTGGCGATCACGCCGCCCAGGAGCGCCCAGGCCTGGCCATACTGGGACAGCACGCTATACCCCACGTAGGTGGCCGCGTTCACGCCGATGGGGCCGGGAGTGGACTCCGCCACGGCGATAATGTTGGCCAGTTCCTCCCCGGTGAGCCAACCGTATTTGGCGATCATATCCTGCAGGAAGCGGATGCAGGCCATGCCGCCGCCTACGGCCATAAGCCCGGTTTTCATGAACTCGAAGATGAGCAGAAGGATGGTCTTGATCATGCTTTCTTCCACCTCCCTACCAGGATGCCGAACGCCGCGGCAATGAGCACCAGCCATACGGAATCGAGGCCCACCACCGTCAGCAGCAGGAACGCCACGATCACGATGCCCCAGCTGATCCAATCCTTGGCCGCCTTCTTGATGAGGCGCACGATGGTTACCGTCATGAGGGCCGCCACCGCCACCCGGACGCCAGCGAAGATGTGCTGCACCAGGGGGTATTCCATCAGGTTCTGCAGCACGGCGGCGATGATGGTGATGATGATCAGGGGCACCGTCACCACGCCCAGGGAGGCCACGATACCGCCCAGCACCTTGCCGCGCTTATACCCCACGAAGGTGGCGGAATTGATGGCGATGACGCCGGGGGTGCACTGAGCCAGGGAGAAGTAGTCCAGCACCTCCTCCTCCGTGCACCATTTCTTATTGTCCACCAGCTCCCGCATGAGCAGGGGGAGCATGGAATAGCCGCCACCGAACATTACGGCGCCGATCTTCATGAATGTCGTATACAGCTCTAACATTGTTTCACACCACCGGCCAACCGGCCACATACATTCCCAAATAGGCCACAGATCCTGCGATACACAGCAGGGACAGCAGCAGATCCACCAGCCGATTCTTCGTCAGCCGCATCATGGCGATGATGACCGGGAAACAGCAGAACAGCTGACGAGGAGCATCCATGACGGACGTTTGGCTGAGGATCACCGGATAATATACCATGAAATACGCTAGATAGCTGACGCGAAGCTCCTTTCCCTTGGTAAAGAGCAGAGCGAGGCTCCCCACGGCAAAGAGCAGACTGGGGAGATACAGGCCGTAGGCTTTACCGATATCGAAGGCGTGGTAAGCTTCGATCAGCTTCCCAGTTTGTACGCCGCACGCCCGGTAAAAGAGAGCGAAGCGGCTCGAATACAGCTCCTCCAAATACTCCACATAGGTGAAGAAGCTGCCGCCCACAGACCGATTAATGGCAAGGTATGTGACGAACCCCAGAGGGACCAAAACGAACGTGGCGCCGACCAGGCCCTTCTTTAGATAGAACCGCCAGGTGACCTCCGACAGGGACCGATACTCCCCCGTCATGTCATTGAAGAATTCCAGCAGCAGCGGGACCACCAAGACGATGCCGATGCGCTCCGTCAGGGCCGCTAAGGCGCCCAGCAGGGAGGCCGGGATAAAAAACCGACGACGTGCACAGTAGATGCTGAGCAGGGACAGCAGCAGAAAGGTGCTGGCAGGGATGGTGCAGGTCAGCAGGAAGCTGGGCGGCAGGATCGAATAGTACCACAATGCGCGGACGGCGGAGCGCCGGTCCGAATCGTGCAGGACCAGCAGGTACAGCACGATGCCGCTGAGAATGGCGTTGATGTTGGAAACGAAGAAGCCTGCTCGGATGCTGCTCAAATAGAAGGGGCTGATGAGCCGGACGATCCAGGAATACAGCGGCGGGAACAGCAGATTTAGAAATTTTCCGGCATATTCCGCCGTTTCCACGGCATACCCCTTGTTGGCGATGGAGATGATGCGCCCGGCGTAGAGATGATCCGCCCAGATGTGCTGGATCTCGAAGACGGTCTCCGTATACCCGTTCAGATACAGGCTCCACAGGAACGCCCCCAGCATGAAGACGCCCCGTCCGATGGCCAGCATGAGGACCAGGCGAAGGATCTCCCGCACGTTGACGGTGCTGGTCCGCTGCACCGTGGCAGGAAGCGTCACCTGATCTGCTCCCATGACGAAATCGAAGGCCCGGGGTACGAATCGGATATAGAGCAGGGCGTACAGCAGCAGGACCGCTCCGCCCACGATCATGGACTCCACGTAAACGGGTGTATCCATGACGAGCCAAAGACCGTAGAGCACACACAGTACGGTCAATGGCACGACGATGAATACACCCTTTACTACATCGTTACGCTGCATTTATTTCCTTTGAAGCGCTTTCGGCTTTCCCAGGATCTCCGCATACAGAACGCCCTGGAGCACGGCGTTGGATTGGAGGTTCAACAGCGGGCTCGGATTGGCGTCAGGCGTTTGCGCCGCAGCAGCCGGTTTCTGAGCGGCAGGCTTCAGCGGCGGACAGGATTCCTCCCCCGTCAAGCTGGATTCCGTATGGGTATGCCCGCCCTCCAGCGTGCTGGTGACCACATGGGTATACCGAGGCGTGCCGCCGTAGTTGCCGCTGGGAGCAGGCTTGGTCTTCCCCTGGGCTCTCTCAGCCGCCGTAGGCCAGGGCCACTTGGAATCGACACCGGGGGTCGGCTTCTTTTTCGGCGCAGCAGGAGAGGGCGACTTGGTCTGCCGACTGGTCGTCGCAGATCTGGCGGACGTTGTCGTCTGACCGGAAGGACTATGCTGCGGAGGATACCCAGGCCGCTGTTCAGCCTTCTTTTTCATCTCCTCTTTGCGCTTTTTGCTCGTGATGGAGGTAATGATCCCCACCAGCACGATCAAAAGAATGAACGGATTCACAGTGAGTCCTCGCTCCCTTTACTTATTTCTTGGCGGTGTTGGGATCAGCAGCATGGGAGATCGCGTTGCGCATCTCCGTGTCGGACATGACGTTCTTCATGTTGTAGTAATCCATGACACCCAGCTGGCCCTCTTTGAACGCATGGGCGATGGCGATGGGGATCTCGGCCTCCGCCTCGATGACCTTGGCCCGCATGCCGGCCACGGCCGCCACGTTCTCCTGCTCCTGGGCCACAGCCATGGCGCGGCGCTCCTCGGCCTTGGCCTGGGCGATGCGCTTGTCCGCTTCCGCCTGGTCGATCTGCAGCTGGGCGCCTACGTTACGGCCCACGTCCACGTCCGCGATATCGATGGAAAGGATCTCGAAGGCGGTACCGGCGTCGAGGCCCTTGTCGAGGACGGTGCGGGAGATGGAATCAGGATTTTCCAGAACTTCCTTATGGCTCCGGGAGGAACCGACGGTGGTGACGATGCCTTCGCCGACACGGGCGATGATGGTCTCCTCACCAGCGCCGCCCACCAAGCGGTCGATGTTGGCGCGGACAGTGACCTTGGCCTTGGCCTTCAGCTCGATGCCGTCCATAGCCACGGCGGCGATGACGGGGGTCTCGATGACCCGGGGATTGACACTCATCTGCACCGCTTCCAGCACGTTACGGCCGGCCAGGTCGATGGCGCAGGCCTGCTCGAAATCCAGCGGGATGCCGGCGCGCATGGCGGCGATCAGGGCGTTCACGACCCGATCCACGTTGCCGCCCGCCATGTAGTGGGCCTCCAGCTTGTTGAGGGGCAGCTGGATGCCGGCCTTGGTAGCCTTGATCAGGGGGTTGACGATCCGGGCGGGGATGACCTTCCTGAGCCGCATGCCGACCAGGGTGCTGATATTCAGCTTGACGCCGGAAGCGCTGGCCGAAATGAGCAGGCCGATGGGCACGAAGCTGAACAGCAGGGAAAGGAAGATGATGATGAGTACGATGATGATGATGGGGAGAAGCATGTGGTTTTTATCCTCCTGTTTATTGTTCGTTGTATCAACCGCGGGCGTACAGCATGTAGATGACGACATAGATCGCCATGATGAACAGCGGTATGCCCACAAGCAATCCGATCCATTGACGCGTCAGCGTCTTCTTGTCGGGAGCCTCCGGCTCCGGCTGGTTTATGGGCTCCTCAATGCCGCATTTGGGACAGACGTCCGTGGCATAGAGGCAACCGCACTTCTTGCAATACTTCATTTGACGAAAACGTTCAACCCTTCCACCGCTTCCACGACGACTTCCTTCCCGGGTTCGATGAAGTTGCCGTAGGTGGAGACGTTCATGCGCACGCCGTCGATCTCAGCGATGCCGGTGGGACGAAGGGCGGTCACAGCCGTGCCGGTCTTGCCCACCAGGCTCATGCCCTTCTCCTTGATCACCGGAGAGGATTCCCCCTCCACCGCCGTGCTATTCACGATACGGGACCTGGACAGGGCCCCCTTCTGGAAGGAGCGGATAAACAGCACGATGATGATCGCCAGCAGCAGCACCAGCACGGCGGTGACGATCAGCGCCGCCGTCAGGGAATTGGCCAGGAACTGCATCACGACGATCGCCGCAAAGGAAGCGATGCCGAGACCGCCGGCCACGCCGAATCCCGGCGTGAACATCTCCACGATGAACATCAGGATGCCGAATAGGAAACACAATATACATGGCACAGCCAATGGACCGAGAGCTGAAAGCATAACAGACCTCCTTTGCTTTCTTTTTCTTCTTTATTATTATGCCCTATTCCATACTAAATTGCAAGTGCTTCCTTCATTGCATATTTTTATATAAAGTGTTATACTTTGAACCAAGATCTTTCGAAGGAGGAGGCCGTATGATCGCTCTTTTGGCGAGGCTTTTTCTTCATAACGATACGGACGAGGAGGCTGTGCGGCACGGCTACGGCATGATCTGCGGCTGCGTGGGCATCGTGCTGAACCTGATCCTCAGCTGCTTCAAGATCGTTTTGGGGGCGCTGATCGGCTCCCTGGCCATCCAGGCCGACGGGTTCAACAACCTGGGCGACGTAGGCTCCTCCCTCGTTTCCCTGGGCGGGTTCATCCTCTCGGGAAAGAAGCCCGACGCGGAACACCCCTATGGGCACGGCCGGGCGGAGTACCTTTCTGCGCTGGTCATCGCTTTCCTGATCCTGCTTATGGGGTTCGAGCTGATCAAAAGCTCCGTGGAAAGCCTCGTTTCCCGGGCGCCCGCGCCGGTCTTCACCGTGGCCGCCTTCGTGGTGCTCCTTTGCTCCATCGGCGTCAAGCTGTACATGGCCCTGTATAACACGCGGTACGGGAAAAGGTATGCTTCCTCCGCCATGCTGGCCACCGCCAAGGACAGCCTCTTCGACTGCATTACCTCCGGCGCCGTCCTGCTGTCCATGGGTCTCAATCGGATATGGGGCATCAACGCGGACCCCTGGTGCTCGTTGGGCGTCTCCCTCCTCATCCTATGGGGCGGGTATGGCACGGCCAAGGAGACGGTCGATCTGCTGCTGGGCAAGAAGGCTGACCCGGAGCTGGTACGATCCATCGCCGACACCGTCACCGCCCACGAGGGGATCCTGGGCGTACATGATCTGTACGTCCACGATTACGGTCCCGGTCGGATGATGATCACCCTCCACGCGGAGGTGGACGAGGACGCCGACATGCTCTCCACCCACGATATGATCGACAACATCGAATGGGAGCTGAACAAGAAATACAGCTGCCTCTCCACCATCCATATGGACCCCATCGCCGTGAACAACCCGGAGACCGACGAAGCCAAGGCCCAGGTGAAGCAGGCCTTGAAAAACATCGACGACAGGATCACCATCCACGACTTTAGGCTAGTCCGAGGACAGACCCACACCAATCTGGTCTTCGACATATCTGCGCCCTATGAAATCAAGCTGACGGATAGGGAATTGAAGGCACGTGCTGTGCAGGAGATCGTTGCCGTCAACGAAGCATTCAACCCGGTCATCACCATCGACAGACGCTGAAAGGATCTGTATATGCTGCCTGTTCTTTGCTACGGAGACATCTGCGCCGACCTGCTCATCCCCTACGGACGAGCCCTGGCCGCCAACAGCTCCATGGTGGATCCCGATGCTCTGACGGTCCATTTCTCCCATGGCGGGAGCGTCGCCAACACCGCCGTGACCCTGGCCCGCCTGGGCGCGCCGGCCCTGTTTCTCGGCACCGCCGGTCAGGACGCCTTCGGACGGGCGCTTAAGGAGGGGCTGGAAAAGGAGGGCGTGGACGCCTCCCTGCTCACGCTGAAGGATGCCTCCATGACCACCATGGTCCTGCTGGTGCTGGACGAACTGGGGGAGCGAGTGCCCTTCGCCTTCCCTCGCGTGGGAGCAAGCCAGCATAAGATCACTTCGGATCAGATCCCGTACGATATCCTTTCCAGCATCTCCTGGATGCATTCCTCCGGCATGACGTTGCGGGAGGATCCGGCGGCCGCCAACCAGCTGGATCTCATGGGTCGCTGCCACGCCGCCGGCATCCCCGTGGCCCTGGACGTGAACGCACGGCTGGAATCCATTCAAGACAGCACCTTCGCCCAAAACATGCAGGCGGCCCTTGGCTGCTGCGATGTGCTGTTTGGCTCCGCGGAGGACGAGCTCTGCCCCCTGGTGAACGAAACGGACCCGGACAGAGCGGCGAAGAAGCTGCTGGAGATCGTGCCCATGGTGGTCGCTCGTCAGGGCGAGAAAGGCGCTACGGTGTACACCCGGGACGCGGTCTTCTCCTCCCCTGCCTTCTCCGTGCCCATTCGGGACAGGGTGGGCGCCGGAGACGTTTATGACGGCGCTTTCTTAGCCGCCCTGCTGCAGGGATATACGCCCCAGGAGGCCAATCGGCGAGCCTGCGCCGCCGGCGCCTGGTGCGTCTCCCATTTCGGCGGCAGAAGCGGCCCCACACAGGAAGAGCTGCAAACGATCCTCCTTTCCAGCACAGAAAAGGTGTTTTGACCCCCTGACGACCATAGCATGTCTCCAAAAGACAGGTATGCCGTGCTATTTGACCATGCCGCGACCTGCCCAGTTAGCATATGCTCCGCAAATACTTCAAACGATATCAAAATCCAATATGGGTCATTCTTGTATAAATGACACAAAAAAGACAGAATTTTATAGATAAATAGGCATTTTTAAGTATGGACAAGTGCAAATTAAGATGATATAATGAGCCAAACTTGAAAGGAGTTTTACCATGAACAAGACTGAATTTATCAAAGCGATCGCTGAGAAAACCGGCCTGTCCAAAAAGGATGCCGCTGCAGCTGTTGCTGCTGCTTTAGAAACGATTACCCAAACCATCAAGGAGGACACGGTCTCTCTGTCCGGCTTCGGCACCTTCGGCTGCAAGCATCGCGTAGCTCGTGAGGGCAAGAATCCTCGGACCGGCGAACTGGTGACCATCTCTGCCGCCAACGTTCCCTTCTTTAAAGCCAGCAAGACTTTGAAGGAGACCGTGAAATAAGCTTTCGCCAAAGATCGCGGGTCGGGACTTCCCCGGCCCGTTTTTTTGTGGTATACTTCCGTTGGAGGTGCTCTATGGAACAGTTTTCCCTCTTTTCCAAGGAGGCGCCGCAGCCATTGGCGGCTCGCCTGCGTCCTCAAAACCTGGATGAATTCGTTGGTCAGACCCATCTGCTGGGCCCTGGCAAGGTATTGCGCCGGCTGATCGAAAGCGACCAGGTCTCCTCCATGATCTTCTGGGGCCCACCGGGCGTGGGCAAGACCACCCTGGCCCGCATCATCGCCAACCGGACGAAATCCGCCTTCATCGATTTTTCCGCCGTGACCAGCGGTATCCGGGAGATCCGTACCGTCATGCAGCAGGCGGAGGAGAACCGACGCTATGGCGACAGGACCATCCTGTTCGTGGACGAGATCCATCGTTTCAACAAAGCCCAGCAGGATGCCTTCCTGCCTTTCGTGGAGAAGGGCAGCATCATCCTGATCGGTGCCACCACGGAGAACCCGTCCTTTGAGATCAACGGAGCTCTTCTGTCCCGCTGCAAGGTGTTCGTCCTGCAGGCGCTGAAGACGGAGGAGCTGGTTGGGCTCCTGCTTCGCGCTGTGGCACGCCCTGCGGGCCATGGGCCTGCTGGATGGACGACGCTGTGCGCCGCTCAGACTGTCCATGGGCCGCTACACGACGGCGGAGGAGATCGACCGGGTCCTGGACCTTCTGCCCAGGACGGTGGCGCGGCTGCGCGGATAAACGACAAAAAAACAAAAAATTCCTGAATGCTTCTCGTCCCTTTTCTGAATACTACCAGGAGAGGGACGCTGTTTTGGTCCCTCCATAAGTGAAGGAAAGGCGGTACAACGAACATGAAAGCAGCAGGTGTTGGCTTGGGCATGATCGGCGGCATGGTGCTGGCGGTCACGACCGTGAATGCCATCTATCCCGACGTATGGCGGCGCATGAAGCGGGACGGCAAGCGGGCCGCTCGCGCGATCTCGCGCAGCTCGCTCCTCAAATGAAGCAGGCTCCTTCGCGTTCCTTGGGAGGCGAAGGAGCTTTTTCTCTCTTGACGCGGGAAGGATTCTGTCGTAAAATCTTAGTTGAAATTCGGAAAGGAAATCAAGTACATGCTGCATCTTTTCATGGGCCCCGTCGTGGCCGCAGTTGCTGAGGGGACCGCTTCTTCCCTCATGTCCACCCTGCCTCTGATCCTCATCAT
>CACXNN010000044.1 GCA_902768995.1 uncultured Eubacteriales bacterium
GCCCGCTGTACTAGAACTGTGATAAAAGAATAGAAAGGAAGATAAACCTATGGATAAACATGAAATGATGCAAGCCCTGGCGCAGACACTGCAGGAAAAGGACGGCTTCAACGGGGCCTGGCTCTACGCCGAGAAGGGCGAGATCGTATCGAAGGGCGCTATGGGCTTCCGGGACCCGGGGGACACGCTGCCCATCACGGAGGACACCATCTTTCAGCTGGCCTCCGTCAGCAAGACCTTCACGTCGGCGGCGACGTTGCTGGTGATGCGGCAGGGCAAGCTGGGCCTCGATGACAGGATCACGAAGTATTTCCCGGAGCTCACGGCCTACGAGGGCGTGACGATCCGGCATCTTTTGAACCATACCAGCGGCATCCCCGATTACTTCGACGACGCGGACTGGTTCATCCGCATCTGGCAGGAGGAGCAGCGGGTGCCGGGCAACGGCGAGATAGTGCGCTTCCTCCGGGAGACCAAGGCGAAGCCCTACTTCGCCCCGGGGGAGGGGCTGCACTACTCCAACACCGGCTACAACCTGCTGGCCCTGCTGGTGGAGCGGCTCTCCGGCGTCCCCTACGAGGAATTCCTGCAGCGGAACATCTTCGAGCCCGCCGGTATGACCGCCACCCGCTGCTGCCATATCCGCCGGGACGGGGTGCCCTTTGAGAACTACGCCCAGGCCACGGTGTTCGAGAACGGCAGATGGGTGGCCGACGTGGACTCCGAGGAGGACGGCGACGTGGCCGCCTTCGACGGGCTCAACGGCGACGACTACGTGTATACCACCATCTTCGACATGCTCAAATGGGACCGGGCCCTGCGGGAGGGCAAGGTGCTCACCCTCGAGGAGCAGCAGCTCGCGTACACCCCCGGCAAGCTCAACAGCGGCGAGGACGCCGTGTACGACGAGGAGGAGGGGCTGGGCTACGGCCTGGGCTGGGCCGTGGGCCGGGAGGAGGCGCTGGGGCTGGTGGTCAGCCACAGCGGCGGCATGCCGGGGGTCGCCACCTGGTTCGAGCGCTTCATCGACGCGGACAGGGTCCTGGTGATCCTCAGCAACCGGGACTACCGGGACGTGAGAGCGTATCTGGGCTACTGGAACGGCATGGAGGCCGTAGCCCGGGACAAGGCGCCGGAGCCCGTCCTCTCCATCGAGGACATCGCCGTCCAGGACCCGGACAAGTCCAAGTGGGAGACCTTCTGCGGCAAGTACGAGCATCCCGAGGACGCCGATTTCGTCGTGGACGAGATCTTTTTGAAGGACGGCGAGCTCCACGCCAACGCCGTCGACGAGGACGGGGACGGGATGACCTTCCGGCTCTACCCCCTGGGGGAGAACGAGTTCGGCCGCAAGGGCGGCATGCTCACGCTGACCTTCGGGGACGGCTGCCTCATGTTCGACGAGTATACCTGCCGGAAGCTGTGAGGCTTTGCGGCGAACGAACGGGGGCCGGGCAGGCTTTCCGGCACGCAAAAGCGGAGGGATGAGCGCATCCCTCCGCCTTCGCTTTTTTCAGGAGATTTACATTTCAGGGGATTTACATGGGGCCCAGGCCCGAAAGGATCACGGGGCAGCCGCCCTTGTTCTGAAGATAGTCGTTGATCTCGGTGGTGATCACGTCGATGTTCAATTCGAAGTCGGAATAGACCTTCTTTTCGTATGCGTTGTTCTCGGTGTTGCGGATCCTGCTCATGGTTTTTCTCCTTTCTGTGGTGAGGTGGTCGTTGATCGCTTCTTCTTTCTGCCTTCACGATACTACCGAATATTATCGTTGTCAAACTGTTAAAAGTTGTATATAATACAAATAGAATTTGTTTCTAAGGGGTGTTCCATGAACTTTCAGACCATCCAATACTTCCTGCAGGTGGCGCGCAAGCGGAGCTTCTCCCAGGCGGCGGAGGAGCTGTTCATCACCCAGCAGACCCTGAGCGCCAGCATCGCCGCATTGGAGCGGGAGCTGGGCTGCAAGCTGTTTTTGCGCCATATCCCCCTGGAGCTGACCTACGGCGGCGAGCAGTTCCTAAAGTACGCCACGGCCTTTCAGCAGAATTACGACCGCATGCTCCGGGACTTTGCAGAGATCGGCGCCGGCGTCCGGGGGCGGCTCAGGGTGGGGGTGGCGGTCAACCGGGGGCGGCTGCTGCTGCCCAAGCTGATCCACGCCTTCCACGAGGTCCATCCCATGGTGGAGGTGGCGGTGGTGGAGGGGAAGAACGACGCCCTGCTGGAGGCGCTCCACGAGGGGGAGATCGACCTCGCCATCGCGGACTTCCCCCAGGATTGCCGGGGCATCGCCGTGGAGGACTACTACGAGGACGAGATCGTGCTGGCCCTGTCCGACGATCTGCTTCAAGAACGCTTCGGCGGCCGGATGGTCCAGGTGAAGGCGTCCCTCATGGAGACGAAGGACATCCGCCCCCTGGCGGAGGTGCCCTTCCTCATGAGCAGCGCCCTCAGCGTGTCCGGCCGGATCGCCCGGAACATCCTGCGGCAGGCGGGCGTCGTGCCCGAGATCAAGACCAGCTCCGGCAACATGGAGACCCTGATCGAGATGTGCTTTTTGGGGGAGGGCGCCTGCTTCTGCCCCCAGGAGCTCCTGCGGCATCTGCTGGCGGAGAAGCAGCTCCGGGCCATGACCGTGCTGCCCTTCTCGAACAGCGGGACCCGGTACGCGGTGAAGTTCGGGTGGCCGGAGCGGGAGAAGCCCTGGGCCCTCCGCAGCGATTTCATCCGCCTCGCTAAGAGCGCCGAGGCCCTGCCGGATTGACAAGAGGCGGGAGCCGTGGTAGGGTATCCCCAAAGAAAGACCTACAGGAGGTAGAAAAATATGAAGCAAACCATGAACGTGCGCGTCTTCGGGCTGCTGATCGCGGCCCTGATGCTGCTGACCCTTTTGGGCGGGGCCCCCGTCAGGGCCACCGCCGCCGAAACCGCCCAGGGGACCCCGGGCCCCGACGGCCCCGTGGTGGAGGTAGCGAATGTGAACGAGCTCATCTCCGTCCTCAGCCCCAACGTGACGCTGAAGCTGGCCCCGGGCGAATACGATCTGGCCTCCGCCGCCAGCTACGGGGCGGAGACGGGCAACCCCTACTGCCACTGGGAGGAGGTAGCCGAGGACGGCTATGAGCTGCAGATCGTGGACGCCGACGGCCTGCACATCCAGGGCGCGGGCCTGGACGAGACCGTGATCCTGGGGAAGGACCGCTACGCCAACATCCTCTCCTTCTCGGGCTGCCAGGGCCTGACCATCGCCGATCTCACCGCGGGCCACAGCCCCCAGCCGGGCTTCTGCGCCGGCGGCGTGGTGTATCTGCAGAACTGCGGCGACGTGCAGGTGGAGGGCTGCGGCCTCTTCGGCTGCGGCACCGTGGGCGTCTGGGCTTCGGGCTGCCGGGGCCTGGCGGTCCAAAATTGCCGGATCTACGAGTGCAGCGACAGCGCCGTGACCGTGGACAGCTGCCGGGACGTGACGGTCACCGACTGCGAGATCGACCACAACAGCTGGCGGAACGAGGAGACCATCGCCTCCAGCATGTTCCAGGCCTGCGACGGGGACGGCTTCCTGGTGTCGGGCTGCCACATCCACGACAACACCGCCACCACCATGTTCTCCAGCGCCTCCACGGCCAGGGCCGCCTTCCTGTCCAACCGGGTGGAGTACAACACCTTCTACACCGCCTTCGCCCTCTTCGGCGTCCCCGCCACGGTGGACGGCTGCTCCTTCCATCGGAACTTTATCCCCAGCTGGTACGCCGAGGGGTACGACGAGCCCACCCTCTACGCCCAGAGCGTCGAGGGGGAGGGCCTGGAGCCTGAGGACCTGGCGGCCATGGAGATTCGGCCCGTCCAGTTCCGGGAGGAGACGCCCGCCCTGCAGGAGCCCACGGAGGTGGTTCCCGGGGGCAGGATCGTGGTGACCACCGTGGACGAGTTCCTGGCCGCCATCGGCCCCGATCGGACCATCGCGCTGGCGGGGGAGACCTTCTCCCTGGCGGACGCGGCCCACTACGGGGAGGGCATGGCCCGGTACTACCGGTGGGAAGAATGCTACGACGGGCCCCAGCTGGTGATCATGGGGGCCACGAATTTGACCATCTGCGCCGAGGCGGCGGACCGGTCGGCCACCACCCTGACGGCCACCCCCCGCTATGCGGACGTGATCGCCTTCAAGGGCTGCGACAACGTGCGGGTGGAGGGCCTGACCCTGGGCCATACCGACGGGCCCAGCGACTGCGCCGGCGCCGTGCTGAACTTTGAGAACTGCATGGGCATCGCCGTGGACCGCTGCCGGCTCTACGGCTGCGGCACCATGGGCGTCAGCGCCTCCTACGCCCGGGATCTGAAGGTGACGGACACGGAGATCTACGACTGCTCCATCAGCGGCGCGGTGCTCTACGGGGTCCGGGGCGCGGCCTTCCTGGACTGCCGCATCCACGACGTGCCCAGCCCCATGCTGTGCCTCTACGACTGCAGCGAGGTGACCTGGAACGGGACCCCCGTCCTGGACGCCCACTACGACGTGGGCCCGGACGGCGAGCTGGTCTCTGTAGAGATCGGGTAAACAATCGAAAAAGCTCCCTGCGAGGGAGCTTTTTTGTATGCATCTGCTTTATTTCTCCGGTTCCGGCGTGGGCTGCTTGCTGAGGTACAGGCAGTAGACCAGGGCTGCCGCCACGGTGGCGACGATGTAGGCCCAGTCCGCGATTTGGCTGTCCCGGCTGAAGACGCTGAAGGCGTCGATGAGGCCGTGGATCACGATGCAGGGCAGCAGGCTCCCGCTCTTGAGATAGGCGAAGGTGAACAAAAAGCCCCAGGCCACGGCGAAGAGGACCTGCACCAACGTCTCCATGGTGGCGTGGCCCGTCAGCAGGTTCACGATGTGGCCCATGCCGAAGGTGATCGCGGACACGACGACGGCGACGGTCAGGCTCCCGGTCCTTCTCATGCCGTTGAACAGGAAGCCCCGGAAGATGATCTCCTCCGCCACGCCCACCAGCAGGAAGGACAGGACCGCCATGACCGTGGTGATCCCGTCGTACCGGACGCCCACGCCGCCCCACAGGTTCCCGGTGGAAAGGACCCACATGGGCAGGAGCCACAAAAGCCGCTTCCCGTTCCGGAGCCAGCGGGTCATGCCCAGCTCCTTCTCTATGCCCAGGAGGCGGATCACCGCCAGCAGGACCGCCGAGATGGCCACGAGGCCCAGCAGCATCTGCAGGCTCCCGTCCCCGTAGCTGCCCCGGAGGGGGGCCACCAGCACCACGTAGATCGCGATCCACAGGACGGCGAACAGCACCGGTTTGGTTTCATAGAATTTACGCATGATTATCTCCTTTCAGAGAGGCCAGGGCCCCGTAAAACACGGTCTCCAGCATCTCGGTGCATCGAGTTTCGTCGTAGGCCATGGCGTTGTTACATAGGAGGCTCCCCAACCCGTGGACCACGGCGAAGAAGGCCAGGAACACCCTTTCCGCCTCCGCCCGTTCGCAGCATAGGCCCTGGGACAGGATGTCCACCAGCTCGCCGATCCCCGGCCCCTGCATCAGGCCCCTGAGGTCCATGCCCCCGAACCGGTTGCTCTCGAACAGGAACCGAAAGAGGTGCCGCTCCTCATGGCCGAAGCGCACGTAGTTGAGGCCCAGGCGGAGCAGGGCGTCGGGCCCCGCCTCGCCCCGGGGCAGGATGCAGCTCGTATGGTACTCGTCCGCCCTCTCGTAGACGGCGGCGGTCAGCGCCTCCATGGTGGCGAAGTTGTAGAGGATGGGCTGGGTGGAGCAGCCCAGGCGCCGCGCGAGGGCCCGGACGTTCAGCGCCCCCTGGCCTTCGCTGCGGACCAGGTCGAACGCGGCGTCCAATATCATCTCCCGGGTCACCTTCGCTTTGGGCGGCATGGGCTCTTCTCCTTTGTATAACAACTGTTATATAACAGCAGTATACGACGGCCAGGGCTCGTTGTCAAGGCCGAGCCCCCAAAGAAAGAATATATACTTTGTTTTGCGTTTACCCCTTTGTTTTTTCGCCCGCATACGGTATACTTTTATTATGTCGTATCGTGTGCCTCTATGGGCCTGACGGCGGAATCTTACAAGCGGGGAGAACAACCGATGAAAACAAGACGACTCACCAAGAAGGAAATGCGCATCTTCGCCGTGGGCCAGCTGGGCTGGTCCATCCTGAGCGGCCTCATCAACGCGTGGCTGGTCACCTTCTATCTGCCCACCACCCAGGACGTGGAGAAGGGCGCCCACTTCTATCTGCCCACGGGCCTCATCATCTTCGGCATCTTGACCATCCTGGGCCTCATCGCCTTCATCTGCCGCATCTTCGACGCGGTCACCGACCCCTGGATCGCCTCCCTGTCCGACCGGAGCACCAATCCTAAGGGCCGCCGCATCCCCTTCATGAAGCGGGCCGCCATCCCCTTCGCCGTCATCGCCGTGCTGGTGTTCTTCGCCCCGGTGAACGGCGTGAGCGGCGTGAACATCGCCTGGGTCCTGTGCACGTTGATCCTCTTCTACCTCTTTATGACCATGTACTGCACCCCCTACAACGCCCTCATCTCCGAGTTCGGCAAGACCCAGGAGGACCGCATGTACATCTCCACGGCCATCTCCCTGACCTTCTTCTTCGGCACCCTCATCGCCTACCTGCCCTTCGTGTTCGCGGGGGTCCTGCAGGGCATGGCGGTGTCCTTCGCCTGGAGCTACCGGGCCTGCTTCATCGTCCTCGCTATCGTGGCCCTGGTCTGCATGCTGATCCCCGTGTTCAAGCTCAACGAGAAGGAGTTTGTGGACGCGGTGCCCAGCGACAGCAACGCCATCAAGAGCCTGGGCAAGACCTTCCAGAACAAGGAATTCGTGAAGTTCGCCGCCTCCGACATCGCCTACTGGATCGGCCTCACCCTGTTCCAGACGGGCCTCCCGTTCTTCGTGAAGGTGTCCATGGAGCTGGACGCTTCCTGGGCCATGTACCTGCTGGGCGGCATGACGGTGCTCTCCGCCTGCTTCTATCCCATCGTCTCCAAGCTGGTCTCTAAGTTCGGCAAGAAGAAGCTGGTCATCACGGGCTTCCTGGGCCTCGCCCTCGCCTACGTGGTCACCGCCCTCATCGGCGTGATCCCGGGCTTCAAGGGCATCGTCCCCGGCATTTTGATCGTGGTCATCTCCGCGTTCCCCATGGCGCTCCTCGGCATCATCCCCCAGGCCATCGTGGCTGACGTAGCGGAGCAGGACGCCATCGTCACCGGCGAGAAGCGGGAGGGCATGTTCTTCGCCGCCCGGACCTTCGCCATGAAGATGGGCCAGTCCGTGGCCATGCTGGTGTTCACCTCGTTGGCGGTCCTGGGCACCACCCAGGATTTGAAGAGCAACGACCTCACCGCGTCCCCCATCGGCCTTCGGATCGTGGCCATCGTGGCCATCTGCTTCTGCGTGCTGGGCGCCGTGATCCTCGCTGCCTACGACGAGAAGAAGGTCATGAAGACCATCAACGACAACGCCGACAGGTAAGGGGAAAGCTATGGACAAGAGCAGCGTGATCTTCGGCAACCCCATGGACCCCAAGGTGGTCCAAAAGGCCGAGAAGGCCAAGGCGGGCTTCCTCAAGAAGTTCGGGGACGACACCAACAAGGTCTACCACCTGGGATTGAAGCCCATCGACCAGATCCCGGAGCTGGGCATAGAGAACCTGGTCCACAGCGACCAGCCTTTGGAGCTCCCGGAGAACGCCCTCATCGTGGGCAACATCCGCATGGGCTTCGGCCACTACCGGATCGCCATGGCCATCGCCTCCTGCGCCAAGGCCCTGGGCCGGCAGCCGATCTGGTTCGACCTGGCCAGTTTCGACGCCACCGGGTCCAAGATGATCCGGCACCAGAACGACCTCTACTCCATGGGGTCCAAGCTCAGCCAGAAGGTGGGCCTCTTTAACAAGCTCTACTGGGAGCCCCTCAACAGCGAGGGCTTCCGCCAGATCACCTACAACGCGGGGGATCAGAAGAACGCGGAGCTGCTGGTGCCCCTGTTCCGGGACCTCCCCAAGGACGTGCCCTACGTGGGCACCCACGTGTGGCCCAGCCAGGGCGCGGTCCATGCGGGCCTCACCCACGTGGTGAACGCAATCCCGGACAACTGGCCCATGGGATTGCACCTCGCCGAGGGGTCCATCCACACGGTCCAGACCCCTTTCGCGTACCTCGGGTACAAGAAGCTCAACGGCATGGCCAAGACCGCCTTGAAGCCCATGCCCGACGGGGACCTCTACGACGTGGGCCACTACATCGACCACGAGCTGGTGGAGGGCGTGGAGCATGACTGCGGCAAGCGCCTCGAGCGCCTCGACAACGGCAAGCCCGTCCGGTTCCTCATGACCGTGGGCGGCGCCGGCGCCGGCGGGGACCTGTATCTCGCTATGACAAAGCACCTGCTGCCCTACATCCAGGCGGGGAAGGCGGAGCTGTGGATCAACTTCGGCGACCATCTCACCATGTGGGACGTGTTCCAAAAGGAGATGCCGGAGCTCAAGGGCATCGTCAAGACCTATTTCGACGACTACGCGGGTCTCAAGGCCTGGGCCGCCACGTTGGACGGGGACAGCCCGGCGGGGATCACCGCCTTCTGCCACAAGGACATCTTCGAGGCCGTGTACTCCACGAACCTGCTCATGCGCAAGTGTGACGTGCTGGTGACCAAGCCTTCGGAGCTGGCGTTCTACCCGGTGCCCAAGCTCATGATGCGGCACATCGGCGGCCACGAGGTCTACGGCGCCGTCCACGCCCAGGAGCTGGGGGATTCCACCTTCGAGTGCGAGACCGCGGCCATCCTCAAGCACATGTGCCGCCGGATCATGGCCCTCAAGACCCAGGGCGTCTACAACGGTGGCTACGAGGTCGTGAAGCTGGCTGTCAACGGCAGAGGAATCTATTGAAAGCATCGTTCCTTTTCTTGGTAAGAAAAGGAACCGAAAAGAACACAAGAAGGGATTGCTTTTTTACGGCAATCCCTTTTCTCTTCTTGTGCTTCTCTTTTTTGCGCCGCTTTTTTCTCTTCACGAAGAGAAAAAAGCGGCAAAAGATAACTCAATCCCCAACATCCAAAGCCTCTAATTTGCTCTTAGCCGGGATGGGCTTGCTGTCGCCGTGCTTGACGAAGGCCATGGTGAAGGCGGCCAGGACCACGAACACCGTGGCGTAGGGGAACAGGGCAGTCATGCCCACCTTGTCCATGAGGGCGCCGGAGAAGTAGGGGGTGAAGGTCTGGGCGGCCATGCTGGCGGTATAGTAGAAGCCCGTGTACTTGCCCACGAACATGCAGTTCATGAGCATGGCCGAGCTCCCCTCCCGCAGGAAGGAGGCGATGAAGAAGGACAGGGCCAAAAACCCGATGCCGATCAGGATGGTCTTCTTTCGGCCGATCTTGCTCGCCACCAGGCCCACGGGGATGTAGGACACGATGGCGGCAGCGTTCGCCACCAGCAGCGTGCTGTTATAGTCCAACGACAGCACGTTCCCGGCGTAGACGGAGTACTTGGAGGTGACGGCGTTGTAGCCCATGAACCAGAACACCACGGAGGCCAGGATCAGAATGAGGGACGTGAACTCGCCCTTCGTGAGCTTCCGGGTCTCGCCCTTTGCCATCTCCTCGGGGGTCGCCTCGTCGAGATCGTACTTGGCGCTCTCCTCCTCCATCTCCCGGACGAACCGGGGCTCGTCCACCGTCAGCCGGAACACCACCAGGGCGATAAGCATGATGGCGGCCACCAGTCCGAAGAACTTGGTGTAGCTCATGAGGGAGTTCTTCACCGCGCCGGTGGCGAACACGTAGCCCAGGATCAGCACCATGATGCCGCCCGCCGTGCCCATCAGGTTGATGATGGCGTTAGCTTTGGACCGGAGGGGCTTCATGGTCACGTCCGGCATCAGCGCCACCGCCGGGGACCGGAAGGTGGCCATGGCGATGAGGATGATAAGGAGCACCGCGATGAACAGGATCAGGGTCCTGGGGTTCGCTCGCGTCACCTCGTGGGCGTAGTGCTGCCGGGCGGGGACCACGTAGTTGGAGTACAGCTCGTTCTTCACGGTCTTGCCCGTGGCCGGGTCCGCCTTCTGGGAGGTGATGGCGGCGAACTCCGCCTTGCTGAACTTGTCCGCCAGCACGAACTTCTCCCCGTCGGGGGTCTGGAGCGTCGAATCCTTCTCCGCGTCGTAGAGGGCCTCCAGGGAGGCGGCATCGTCGATCTTCGCCACGGCGCCGATGTTCTTGAGCTGCTGCCCGTCCACGAAGGACAGGGCCACCAGCATCACCGCGGCCACGATGGTGCCATAGAGGATGAAGGGGGTCCGGCGGCCCAGCCTGTGGCGGCACTTGTCGGACAGGGTACCGAACAGGGGCAGCATGAACAGGGCCAGCACGTTGTCCAGGGCCATGATGATGCCGGAGTTGGCCTGGGTCATGCCGAACTTGTCGGTCAAAATCTTGGGGATGATGGTGTCGTAGGCGTTCCAGAAGGTGCAGATCAGGAAGAACGCGAAGCCGACCAGGATGGTGCGCTTGTAGTTGAGTTTCATAAGGTCCCCTCCCATAGATAGGCTATGTACATTTTAGCGCAAATCCTATATAATGACAACCAAGAATTCGACAAAAAGGGAGGTTCCTATGGGCTGGTTCTGCGCGCTGGCGCTCCTCGTGGGGCTGTGGCTCCTTATGATCGCCCCCGGCCGGGCCTCCCGGGCCCAGCGCGCCCCCTTCGAGGGCCGGGCCTTCGCCCACCGGGGCCTCTACGAACTCGACGAGACCGTGCCTGAGAACTCCCTGGAGGCCTTCCGCCGGGCGGTGGCGGCGGGCTACGGGGCGGAGCTGGACGTGCAGCGAACCCGGGACGGACA
The DNA here is from genome assembly GCA_902768995.1 of uncultured Eubacteriales bacterium. Lineage (GTDB taxonomy): Bacteria > Bacillota > Clostridia > Christensenellales > CAG-138 > RUG472. The sequence goes on from CACXNN010000044.1 coordinate 10,884, forward strand.
GATCGTGGTCTTCCACGACGACAACATGCTTCGGGCCTGCGGCGTGGACAAGGCTATCCGGGAGTTCACCTACGAGGAGTTGCAGCAGTTTCCTCTCTTCGGCACCCAGGCTCGGATACCCCTGTTCTCGGAGGTATTGAAGATATTCGACGGCAAGCAGCCC
>CACXNN010000045.1 GCA_902768995.1 uncultured Eubacteriales bacterium
ACGGGCCACCGTGCGGCTGCCGCCATGGCAGGAAAGCTCCAGCATGTCCTCCCCGGTGTAGGTCCCCTTTCCCGGCAGAAAGCAGGCCATGCCGTCGTCCAGCACTCTGTCCCCGTCCAGCATGCGGACGAAGCGAAGCATCCGGGGCGTCTTCGTCACGTCCCGATCCAGCATTTCACGGGCGATGTCCGGGCACAGGGACCCCGACACCCGGATGAGGGCGATGGCCCCACCGACGGCGGTGGAGGGAGCGTAGATGGTGTCAACTTTCATAGAAGTCTCCATACAAGAAAAGGGCCCGTTCGGGCCCTGCATGTCTTAGTCCTCGGGGGTGATGATGACCCGGCGATTGGGCTCCTCGCCCTCGGAGTGGGTGGTGACGCCCCGGAAGCTCTGGAGCGCGGAATGGATCACCCGAGGAACGGCCGGACTTGGCCACCTTCAGGGCGTTGCGGCGAGCCAGGCGCTTGAGGGTGTCCTCCCGGCGGGCCCGGTAGCCCTCGGTGTCGATGGAGATGCGGCGGTAGCCGTTCTCCTTCCGGTCCTTGTTCTCGTAGAGGGAGACGATGTACTGCAGGGCGTCCAGGGTCTCGCCCCGGCGGCCGATCAGAAGTCCGTCCGTGTCGGAGTCGATCTTCAGCTTGATCCCCTCCTCGTTCTCGAAGGCGGACACGGTGCCGTTGACGCCCATCTTCCCCAGCAGCTCCTGCAGGAACTTGGCGGAGTCCAGCTGCTCAGCCAGCTCCTTGGAATAGGGCAGCTCCTCCACGGGGGCGGCAGCCTCCTTCTCCTCCCGGGGCTGCTCCCGACGGCGATCGGAACGCTTGCCGCGGCCTTCCCGCCGGTCGTCCTTGCGGTCCCGGCGCTCCCGGCGCTCCTCCCGCTGCTCCCGGCGCTCCTCGTTGATGGCGGAAAAATCGGGGACCACGGGGGTCTCCCGCTCCACCAGGCGCACGATGGCGTTGCGGGCGCCGAAGCCGAAGATGCCCTTGGATTCGCTCTGCACGGTGATGATGTCCACCTGGTCGATGGTGACGCCCATCTCGTTCAGGCCGTGGAAGATGGCCTCGTCCACCGTCCTGCCGGAAAATTCCATACTTCTCATGGGTCAGTTGCTCTCCTTTATCAGCTTAGCTTCCCGCTTGCGCTTGTCCCGCTCGATGATGTCGGGAAGCTTTTTGTTTATGATGACGTTGATGGCGGTCGCGATCAGGTTGCTGAGGATCCAGTAGATGGAGAAGGTGGCGTCGTACTGCCAGCAGAAGAACACGGACATGGCGGGCATGATGTACATCATGCTCTTGCCCATGTTGGCCGCCTGGGCGTTGGGGTTGGTGGCCTCCTGCTCCTTCTTGTTTTTGTTCTGCTGCTGCATGGACACCCAGGACAGGAGGAACGAGGTGCCGCCGGCCAGGATGGGCAGGATGGCGTAGCCGTTCACATAGCCCTTGTAGGCGTCGATGCAGGGGCCCATGATGGTCTCATAGGCGGACAGGAAGGCGGTGTTGTCCTCGGCGAAGGTCAGGGCGCCGGCGGCATCCTTCACGAAGAAGCCCATCCGAAGAAGCAGCTCGTCCAACGCCTGCTGATGCTCCGTGTAGAAAATGAACTTGTCGATGTAGGTGGCCTTGGTGGCGGCGAAGGTACGCCAGAACTGCTCACCGGTGAGGACGGCGGAGCTGGTCAGGTTGTCGGGCCGCCAGATGTTCAAGATCCAGAAGAACCTGTACTGGTTGAACAGGGCGATGCCGGCCTGGGGGTCCTTGTCCATGGTGAGGAGCAAGGAGAGCATCTGCTCGTTGGACCAGGCGCGGAAGGCGTTGATGAACATGAACAGCAGGGGCATCATGATGAGCAGGGGGAGGCAGCCGGACATGGTGCTGACGCCCTTCTCCTTCATGAACTTGTTGCGCTCCTGGTTCATGCGCTTGGGATCGTTCTGATACTTCTTCATGATCCGATCCAAATCGGGCTGGATCTCCTGCATCTGCGCGGAGGATTTGCGGGATTTGATATCGCTGAAGATGGTCAGGCAGCGAACGCCCAGGGTGAAGATGAAGATGGTGAGGACGATGGCATAGGAGGCCTGCATGCCGGAGGACATGATGCTCTCATACAGCCACCGCATGCCGGCCAGCAGCCAGCGGGTGAGGAAGAAGGAATTGGTCAATGTAGCTCTCCTTTATAACCTGTGCCCACCTCAGGGAACGGGGTCGTAGCCCCCCTTGCAGAAGGGGTTGCAGCGGAGGATCCGCCAGATGGCCAGGCCCGTGCCCTTCAGGGCACCGTATTTCGTGATCGCCTCCCAGGCATACTGGGAGCAGGTGGGGGTAAAACGACAGCGGGCAGGGAAACAGGGGGAGATATGCCTCTGGTAGAACCGGATCATGGCAAGCAGGATCTTCTTCATGGCTGCTGCACCTCAGAAGTGGCCGTCTCCTGGTACACGCCCGCCCGCTGCAGAGCGCCGATCATGCTCCGCTGCATGGATAAAAAGGGCGCGGTCAGGGCGGTGGACCGGGCGATGAAGATCAGGTTGTATCCCGGCTTCACCCGAGGCAGCAGGGGCGAAAAGCAGGCCTTCAGCCGCCGCTTGGCCCGGTTGCGCATGACGCTGTTCCCGATCTTTTTGGATACAGAAAAACCGACCTGGACCTTGTCCTTTCGGTTCCGGGCCGTCACCAATACGAAGCTTCCACCGCCGACCTGACGGCCGGTCCGATAGGTGAATCGAAACTCCTTATGCCGTTTCAAGGAATACGTCCGATTCAAAAGCCGATCAATACTTTCCCGTAAATAGCAACGCACGGCAAGCCGAGAGCCTGCCGCAGCGCTACAAAGTTTGCGGCGTATGCCGCGTCGCGGAAGGGATGCTTCCGATCTAACGCCGATCGCTGACGTCCCGTTGCTCAGGCGCTCAGCTTCTTGCGGCCCTTGGCGCGCCTGCGCTTCAACACATTGCGGCCATCGGCAGTGGCCATGCGTTTACGAAAACCATGGACCATGCTCCGCTGCCGTTTCTTCGGCTGGTAAGTGCGTTTCATGCCATACACCTCACTTAGTTTAAGATATCTTCATGGAAAAAGCGCTTGACGCGCTATCCTCCAAAATGAACCTGTTCTATTATACGGGAAAGGGTATGCCCTGTCAAGCAAAATTTCAAAAGAAAATGCGGCGTTTCCGCCGCAGCCGTTCCCCCCTGTCGAAAGCTTTACGCGCCGCCCACCAGAGGCAGGAATTCGTCCTCGCCCTTGCCGCTGGACGCGGAGAGCTCCGCCACCAGGACCTGCCGGGCGGTGAGATACATCTTGCGCTCCCCGGCGGAGAGGCCCCGCTCCCGATCCCGCTTCATGAGGCACTTGACCACGTCCGCCACCACCAGGGCGTCACCCTGCTTGAGCTTGTCCAGATTCTCCCGATACCGCTGGTTCCAGTTGTCGCTCTCCTGAGAACAGTCGCCGAACTTGAGGTACTCCACCACCTGGCCGCAGGTGCCTTCGTCGATCAAGGGACGCAAGCCCACGCTTTCGGCGTTCTTGACCGGCACCAGCGCCGTCATGCGCCCCATGAGAAAGCGCAGAAGATAATACTGATTGGTTTCGCCCAGGATGTTCTGCTCCTGGATCGCTTCGACCTTGCCCACCCCGTGCATGGGATAGCAAACCATATCGCCTACCTGAAACATGCGCAGCTTGCCTCCTTTCCCTATAGCTGGTATAAGTATAGCACATGCCCCCAGGACTTGTCAAAGAGAAATTTAGTTAAAAATTTGTTATTATAGTACAGGCAACGGGGCCTGTCAAGTGTTTTTTCCGGGCATTTTGGGGGCTGAAAAGCCAAAAACAAAAAACAGGACGTCATAGCGTCCTGTTTTCACTTGAATCTTTTTTCGGTTCGGTCACGGGGTGCCGCTGCCCGTTCCTTCACTCGTCATCGGGCTGATCGAGGGGCTGATCGGATCGGAAGCCATGGGCGTTTCGCTGGGCGCGGGGACGACCGTAACGACGGCCGTGGCCACGGGCGCCATGGTGGCCGTCCGCGTAGGCGCAGCGGTGGCCATGGGCTTGACGCTGGCGCGGCATGTGCAGCCACCCAGCAGCGCGATGATGGTCAGCACCGTACCGAGAAAGATCCGGATCTTATTTCGTTTCAAGGGGCATACCTCCTTTTTCAAGTGATGCCCTTAGTCTTGCCCCCCGGAAACGAAAACATCCATGCCAGGTTTTGCCAGTTTTTTGGCTTCCACCAGCGCCACCTTCACCCGCCCGCCGTGGGCGACGAGCTCCATCCGCTTGGGCTCCAGCCGGTTTTGACGCAGCAGAGCGAACAGGTCCACCAGGCCCTCCGCCCGATAGCAGAGGCACAGCCGCCCGCCGTTATCGAGCAGCAGAAAGGCCGCCGCCAGAAAATCGTTCAGCCGGTCCCCGTGCCGCTGCCGGGCCCGCTGGGGGTCCTCCCCCGCCGTGGCCAGGGAGAAATAGGGCGGGTTCATGGTGACCAGGTCATATCGGCCGTGGCCCAGGGCCTTAGGCGTCTCGCTCACGTCCATCTCGTGGAAGGTAATATCCTGCCCGTTCCGTGCAGCGGACAGGCGGGCCAGGTGCAGCTGGGCCCCGTCATCGTCCACGCCGGCAAAGGGGCAGCCGTAGAGGGCGTTGGCGTACAGGGGGATGACGCCGTTGCCCGTGCCCAGGTCCACCGCCCGTTCGTTGGGTTTTGCGTGCAGAAAATGGACCAGGCGCACCGGGTCCTCCGTGAAGCGGCCCAAGGCCTCGTCCTGATAGATGCCGTAGCGTTCGAATTGCAGGCTTTCCCAGCGCATGATCGTCAATACTGACCGATGACGCCGATGGTGACGCCGGTGTAGTAGTGCAGGAGGATGGTCCTGTAGTCCGCCCCGTCGGTGGCCATGCCGTTGGCCCCGGCCTGGCTCATGCCCACCCCGTGGCCGAAGCCCTTGGTGTGGAAGATGACCTCGTCATTCGTGATCTCCACGGTGAACATGGCGCTGTTCAAGCCGAATATCTTCCGGGCCGTTCGGCCGGTGACCGTGTCCTCGTTGAGCTGCAGCTTCTCCACCCGGCCGCTGGGATAGAGGGAGAGGACCTTCAGCTGTTCCTCCAGCTTCTCCTCCTCCATGTGGGCGTTGGGGCGGGCCCCGTTGACCTTCTCCACGAAGGTCCCCCGGTGGTATCGGACCTCCCCGGTCTGGCGGCTGCCGATCTCATGGGGGCTCTCCACGGAGCGCAGATAGGGGAAATTGCTGCCGTACACGTTCTGGCTGTCCTCGGTCCAGCCGCCGGACGAAGCGTGATACATGGCGTTGATGGGCTTGCCGTTGTAGAGCATGACCTCCCCCGCCGTGTCCATGACCGCCTTGGCGATGACGGAATACTTATAGGTATACTTGTCGCCCCAGGACTTGCGGAGCTTGGCGTCGGACCGGAAGGTCTGGCAGCAGCTGCTGGAGGTGCACACGTCCGCGTTGGGGTTGGTCTTGCACCCGCCGTGGCGGATGGAATACAGGGTGTAGGTCCGGGATGCCACGGCCTGGGCCTTCAGGGCCTCCATGGGGTAGCTGGGCCCCACCTCCCCGGCCACCACGCCCAGCACGTACTCCTCCAGGAGCATGTCCCGTATCTCGCCCTCGTCCTGCATGAAGACCTTCACATAGGTATTGTGGACTTTGGTGAAGTTTATGTCCACGGGCAGGGGCGACCAGGTGGGCGCAGGGATGATGGGCTCCGGCGTTTCCTCCACGCTGAGGGCGTCCCCCTCCGGCAAGGCGCAGGCCCGGATGACCCCCACCACCAGCAGCACCAGCGCCACCAGCAGGGCGGTAAGGCCCATGAGAATGGGCCAGTGAACGGTATATACCTTCTGTTTTTTACGGGAACGCTTCTTCTTGGTGCTCATGGTATCATTATATGCGTATATTTCCGCAGAATAAAGAGGAAAATGACGAACAAGCGGTAAACTTTCTTCTGTGCATTGTCCCATAACCCGCCTTGAAACCTGTTTTTTTCTATGCTATACTTCCCTATATGAACATACATTTTTCACCCGAGGCCCAAAAAAGGGAGCAGACCCCGGTCGACAACCTGTTTTTCAGCGAATTCATGCCCGACGCCGACGGCGAGGCCGTGAAGGTGTACCTCTACGGGCTCATGCAGTGCCGCTACCCCTCCATGGGGGACGTGGCCATCTCGGAAGCCCTGAACCTGCCGGAGGGGGCGGTGCTGGCCGCCTTCGTCTACTGGCAGAGCAAGGGCCTGGTCCGCATTTTGAAGGACGAGCCCCTGGAGGTGGAGTACCTGACCGTGGAGCAGCCGGCGGCCACCACGGCGGTGCCGATGAAGTATCGGCCCTTCGTCCGCGCCCTCAACGAGCTCACCGCCCCCCGCCAGTTCAACATGCGGGAGCTGGGCCATATCTACGACTGCCTGGAGGTCTTCCACCTGGAGGAGAAGACGGTGCTGGAGCTGGTGAGCCACTGCATGGAGGAGAAGGGCCGCCGGGTGTCCATCCAATACATCTCCACCGTGGCCAAGAGCTGGGCGGACGCGGGCATCATCACCTACGAGCAGGCCAGGGACTATATCGCCAACGCCATGGTCCGCAAGCACGGGGCCGCCGCGGTGCTGCGCCGCTGGAACAAGCGGCGGCTGCCCACCCTGGACGAGATGACCATGTACGATCGCTGGGTCCGGGACTGGGGCTTCGACGACGAAGCCATTCTGGCCGCCTGCCCCCGGCTCACCAGCACCTCCAGCCTGTCCTTCGAGGCCCTGGGGGATCGGCTTCGGGAGCTCTACGAGCAGAACAAGGTGAAGGCGGCGGACATCCAGGCGGACAGTGAGAGCATCAGCGACGAAAAGGAGTTCGCCCGCATGGTCTTCGCCCGCATGGGCAAGGTGTCCACCCCCACCCGGGACGACGTGCGGCAGCTGTCCGTGTTCCTGGAGGGGCCGGAGGGCCTTCCCCGGGAGGTGGTGCTGCTGGCCGCCGAGGAGTGCGCCGATGCGGAGCGGCCCTTCGGGAAGCTGAAAAGCGTGCTGAAGGATTGGACGGAGCGCCGCATCCGCACCGTGGAGGAGGCGCAGAAGGCCCTGACGGAGCGAAAGGAAACCATATATCCTGAAAACCGCCGTCGCAAGAGGCGGGACCCCTTTGCAAACTACGCCGAAACCGGCGTTTCCCATGTGAACTTGGATGATATCGCCCTGACGTTGGATGACGAACTATGAAAACAGATTTTGAAGCCTATTACGCCGATCTGCGCCGCAAGGCTGTGCGGCAGTTGGAAACACGGCGGCAGGAATGCGCTGCTATGGACCCGGCTTTCGCCGCATTGCAGGCAAAGCGAAGCCGTGTCTTTCTCATGCCCGCCCAAGGCGCGAAGCTGACCCTATCCACTCTGCGGATGGAGGAGGAAGCGCTGCTGAAGCGGTACGGACTGCCCAAGGATTATCTGCTGCCCGCATACAGCTGCCCCCTGTGCCAGGACACGGGCTATGTGGGGAGCCCCATCAAGAAAAAGTGTGCCTGCCGATTGAAGCTAGAACAGCAGGACCTGGTGGAAGCGGGCCGCATCAACGAGCGGGAGACCTTTTCAGGATTCCGGGAGGACATCTATCCTGACGAAGCTTCTCGGAAGGAAGGTAAGACCATCTGCGTGCTGTGCCAGCGATTTGCCGACGCGCTTCCCGCCCCTAAATACCCGCAGCTGCTGCTGTTCGGCCAGGCTGGCCGGGGCAAGAGTTTTATGGGCAACGCCATCGCCGCCCGAGCCATCGAGCGGGGCATCGATACCCTGCGGCTCACCGCCTATCGGATGACGGAGGAGGTCATGAACGGCTTCTCCAACAACGCCTCTCCCCTGCCCCGCTTCACCCAGGTGCCCCTGCTGGTGCTGGACGACCTGGGCACGGAGCCCTTGATCCCCAACGTGACGAAGGAATCCCTGTTCGCCATCGCCGATCAGCGCAACACCAGCCGCTTAGCTACGGTATACATCTCCAACCTCAACGCGGACGAGTTGACGGAGCGATACGGAGAGAGGATCGCTTCCCGGATCACGGATGCCTCCATCACGAAGGCGATTCGTTTCACCGGGGATAGTTTGCGCGGCAGCAAGGAGAAGAACCGTTGATGCTGTACCTGATCGCCACCCCCATCGGGAACCTGGGGGACATCACCTATCGGGCCGTGGAGGCGCTGCAGGGCTGTGCTGAGGTCTGGTGCGAGGACACCCGGCAGACCGCCAAGCTCCTGAACCATTTGGGCATCAAAAAGCCCCTGGTGAGCTGTCACGAATACACCCAGAAGGAGAAGGCCCCCCAGCTCTTGGAGAAGCTGAAGGCGGGGCTCGATATAGCTTACGTGTCCGACGCGGGCATGCCGGGCATCTCCGACCCGGGGGCCCTGCTGGTCCAGGCGTGCATCGAGGCGGGCCTCCCCTACACCGTCCTCCCCGGCCCCTCGGCGGTGCTGACGGCGGCGGTGCTCTCGGGGCTGCCCCTCGATCGGTTCACCTTCTTCGGTTTCCTGCCTCGGGAGGGGGCGGCGCGGAAGCGGGCGCTGAGCGACCTCGTTGCCTGCGGCTGTACGGCCATCCTCTACGAAAGCCCCCACCGGGTGAAGGATACCCTCCAGGACGTGCTGAACGGGGCTGGAAACTGCCTTTGCGCCCTGGTGCGGGAATTGACCAAGGTCCACGAAAGCTGCCAAAGAGGGCTGATTTCAGAGGTTTTAGACGCCCTGCCCGAGGAGGTCAAGGGCGAATGCGTGCTGCTGTTCCGCATCCCGCCCAAGGCGGAGGAGACTCCCTCGGCGGACGAATTGGACGAGCTGCTCCTGCGGCTCATGTACCATATGACCCTGAAGGACGCCGCCCGAGAGGCCAGCGAAGCCCTGAAGCTCCCCAAGAAGCAGGTCTACGCCCGAGCGCTGGAGCTGAAAAACGAATAAATAATGATCCCCCGGCGGAGCCGGGGGTATTTCATTTTCGGGCATAGCCCTCATACTACTGGCCTGCCCACATGTGGGCATAGGGTGCCTGCCAG
>CACXNN010000046.1 GCA_902768995.1 uncultured Eubacteriales bacterium
GGCGCCGCGGTGCTCTGGGGGGCCGCCGGAGCGTTGGGGTCCAGATAGACCACGCCCGGCTTCTGGGCCGGCTGAGCCGAGCCGCCGCAGCCCCATAAGAGGAGCAGCAGCGCCGCCAGGAGGATGGTCCCTATCCGCATACTTGTGTTCATCCGTTCGTTGACCCCCTTCTCTGTTTCTCCTGTTCGTATCGCCGACCAAGATCGTCGTATCGGGCCGCCAGGACCGGGTCCAGCCGCTGATCCTGGACGAGCCCCCGGTCCGCGAGGTGCTGCCCCAGCCACCGGGTGTACTTCTCCGCCCCGTAGACGTTCAGGTGGATGCCGCCGTCGTAGGTGTCGGTCCCCAAGTCGATGCCCATCTCCTCCATCCGGGGGATGGCGTTGATGTATTCGACGCCGTTTTTCTCGGCGTAGTCCTCAAGCCATCGGTCCCATTCCTCGTACCAGGCCGGGTACAGGCAGGGGCTCTTGATCAAAATGAGCTCTATCCCCTTCTCCCGGCACAGGTCCACTATCCGATCGAGATAGGCTACCGGCTTCTCCCCGAAGGACGCATCCTTCAGCACCGGGGCCGACGGGAGCCGGGTGTAGGGCACCTGCTCCGTCCGCATGAGGTAGCCGTTATAGGTGAGCTCCGGCCCCCGGAGCATGTACCGGGCGTCCTCCCCCGTGAGCTCGAAGATCCGATCGTGATACCGGAGCAGGGGCACGTAGTAGCTGAGCTCGCTTTCCTCTGGCAGGAGGGAGGCCCGGACGGCCTCGAATTTCTCCCGGCCCAGGCGCATGCCGTCCAGGGTCATCCGGTTGTAGGCTTCGCTCTGGGGCTCGGCGTACCGAAGGGAGCAGATGGACAAAACCACCGCCCGGGGGGCCTGGGTCTTCAGCGCCTCCCGCAGCAGGTAGTAGCTCTGCCACATGAGCTGCTGGGCGCTGCCCCGGATATAGGAGGTGGCCCCGAACTCGTTGAACAGGGTCACCGGGGAAAAGCTTTCGTACACCTCGCAGTCGCCGATGAACAGGACCTGATGGTCCTGATCTTTATGCGCGTACCAGTTCTCCACCATGCTCCCCTCCAGGGTGATCCCGGAGGCGTATTTGGGCCGCACCAACCGCCCCAGGCCCCAGACGAGGAGCCCAAGGAGCAGGAGGGCGAATATGGGCGCGAACCAGCTTCGTTTCTGCATGGGTTTCTCCAAAGCTTTACCAATCTCTGACAAAGGGGCTGTCCGCCGTCTTCGGGTAGTCCCAGGTAGCCTTCTTCCAGATGGAGGGATACATCCTCGTGACCTGGTCCATGGTCAGCATGAACAGCTCATACCTGCCTCGGGGGCCCCGGTTCAGGGCGTCGAAATGGTACCAGCCCGTGCCCAGGTCCACCAGCAGCCAGTAATGCCCCCATTGGGACACCATCATGGTCTTGGCCCCGATCTTCTCCAGCAGTACCTTGGCCGCCGCGCTGTAGGTGAAGCAGTCCCCCTTCCGGGTGGTGAGCCCCCGCCAGGCCTCGTACTTCCAGTCCTGCTTGTTGGAGGCGACCCGTTCCGTGAACCGGTAGGAATAGTAGACGTACCGGTAGATGGCGTAGGCCTTCTGGCCCTGGGTCATGTCCTCCGTCACCAGCTGGGAGAGGACCTCATCCGCCTTCTCGCTGAGCTGCTCGTCGGTGACGGTGGTCTTGACGATGAACAGGAGCGCCGTCTTTTCCGCCGCGTTCCCCGCCCGATCCGTAGCCCGGTAGATCACCGAATACCTGCCGGGGGTGTAGATGTCCACGGCGCTGTTGTCCACGGTGAGCGCGATGTCCGACGGGTCGTCGGCGTTGTCCCGGGCGTAGACGGTGGCGAAGTAGGTCACCGGCTCGCCCACGTAGACGTATTGGGTCTTCACGCCCAGCAGCTCGGGAGGGGTCCGGTCCGGCACCAGGGTCACCGTGCCTTCGATCTCGGTCCGGTTCCCCACGACGTCCACCCCCGCGATGGCCACGGGCTGCTCCCCTTCCCGGGTCCAGTCGGGCTCGGTCACGTAGGAGAGGGTCAGGGTCGTGGCGTCCTCCGCCGTCTCCAGCAGGGCCGCCGGGGGCCGGGGATGATCGAGATACGCCTGGAGCTTCCGGGGAAAGCTGAGCTGGGGGGCCACGGTGTCCACCACGAAGAGCCGCTGGATGCAGGGCACCTCGTCCACGGTGGCGTTGATGTCGTAGCAGCCCAGGGCCTTGGGCACGAACCGGGCCACCTTCACCTCGCCGGAGAAGCTTTCGTCCAGGGCCCGCTGCCGGTCTTGGACCGCCGTGCCCATCACGTAGCGGCGGCTGGCCTCCCACACCAGGGGCTGCAGGTCGGAGACGAGGACCGTGACCGTGCCCTGGGTCCTGTTCCCGCCCGCGTCCGTCACCACCACGTGCACGTCCTGATACCCCCGTTGGGACCAGTCGGGCTGGGGGTCGAAGGCGTAGGTCAGGGCTGAGGCGTCCTGGGCCGAGACCACCAGGTCCTCCGGAGCCAGGGCCTGGCCCGTCCGGGCGTAGGCCGTCGGTTCGAAGACGCATCGGGGGGCCACGGTGTCGGCGATGACCAGGGCGGTCTCGAAGACCTGCCCCCGGGCCTCCACCCGGACGGTCCTGACCCCGGGGGTCCGGGTGTCCAGATCGTCCATGTCGGTGAGGAACCGGCCCGAGGCCGTGTCCCGGGGCAAAAAGGCGCTGAGGGGCGGCACCGCTTCCCCGGCCTCCATGTCCAGCCGGGCCACCGGGCCCAATATGGTGCAGGTGGTCTCCACCAAGCTCACGTTCCCCGACAAATCTTCGAGGCGTACCACCACCGGCCAGGTCCCCGCCTCGTGGAACCGGGGCGGCTCCTCAAAGGACACGCCCACCAGCTGGGCGTCCCTCAGGTCCGTGATGAAGGTCTCCGGACCCGGCTCCTCGTCCAGCCCCAGCACCGGGGCCAGGGCCCGGGCTTCGGGGGGCGTGGTGTCCACCTGGCGGACCATGGCGATCCGGGGCCCGGCGGACCCCGCCACCAGCACCACCGCGTCGCCGGGCTTTTTCCAGTCGATCTTCCCGGTGTCGAAGCACCAGCGGCCCTCTCCGCCGTCCCGCATCAGGGCGGAGGCCGGGGGGCATTCCCCGGTGAGCTCCCATACCGTCAGGGGGCGCACCTCCCGATACAGCAGCCAAAAGGCGCCCAAAGGCACGGCTACCAGCAGCAACAGCCCGATCAGCAGCAGCCAGGGCCACCGGGTCCTATGGGTTTGTCGCTCCTGTTCCTCCACCGCCGCGCCTCCATAAATGTACTTCCTTATCATAGAAGAAAACGACGGGGATGTCAATAAAACGCGAAAAAGGGAGTTGTAAAACCATCGTTGAAAACGGGGCGAAATGGGCGTATACTGAGGTAAATACAACACAAAAGGAGATACCTGCCATGCCCTGCACCACCATCCTGGTCGGCAAACGCGCCAGCAACGACAATTCCACCATGATCGCCCGGACCGACGACGGCCACTTCGACGTGAAGAAGCTGGTGGTCGTGGAGCCCAAGGACCAGCCCCGGACCTACAAAAGCGTCATCTCCCACCTGGAGGTGCCCCTGCCTGAGGAGCCCCTCCGCTACACCGCCTGCCCCAGCGTGGACCGCACCCACGGCATCTGGGCGGCCACGGGCATCAACGCCGCCAACGTGGGCATGACCGCCACGGAGACCATCACCTCCAACCCCCGGGTCCTCTCTGCGGACCCGCTGGTGGTCTACAAGAAAGCCAGGAAGCGGGGCGAGAAGGACGTGCCCGGCGGCATCGGCGAGGAGGACATCCTGGTGCTGGTGCTGCCCTATATCCGCACGGCCCGGGAGGGGGTGCTGCGGCTGGGGAAGCTTTTGGAGACCTACGGCACCTACGAGTGCAACGGCATCGCCATCAACGACGAGAACGAGGTCTGGTGGCTGGAGACCGTGGGCGGCCACCACTGGCTGGCCCGCCGGGTGCCCGACGACGTGTGCGTCATCGCCCCCAACCAGTTCGGCATGGACGGGTTCGACCTGGACGACGCCTTCGGGGAACAGAAGGCCCACCTGTGCTCGGCGGACCTCAGGGAGTTCATCGCCGAGAACCGGCTGGACGGGAACCAGGGCGGCCGGTTCGACCCCCGGAACGTGTTCGGCTCCCATTCGGATCAGGACCACATCTACAACACGCCCCGGGCCTGGTTCATGGGGCGGTACCTGTGCCCCTTCTCCCACCGCTGGGAGGGGCCCGGCGCGGAGTACGGCCCGGAGAGCGACGACATCCCCTGGGCCCTGGTGCCGGACCGGAAGGTGACTGTAGAGGACGTGAAGTACCTGCTGTCCAGCCACTACCAGGGCACGGACTACGACCCCTACATCCATCGGGATACGGGCAAGCGGGGCATGTACCGGTCCATCGGCATCAATAGGACGGGCGTGGCCTCTGTCTGCCAGATCCGCAGCGGCGTGCCGGAGGCCGTCAAGGGTCTCGAATGGATCTGCTTCGGGCCCACCACCTTCGACGCCCTGCTCCCGGTGTACCCCAACGCAGCGAAGATGCCCGCCTATCTTTCCGCCGTCACCCTGGACGTGTCCACGGAGAACTTCTATTGGTCGAGCCGCCTCCTGGCTACCCTGGCCGACCCCCACTTCGCCAAAGCCGTCCAGCCCCTGGACCGGTACCAGAGCGCGGTCATGACCCGGGGCCGGCAGATCGTGCGGGAGTACGACCGCAAGATGGCCGAGACCGGGGACTTCGCCCTGGCCGCCCAGGCCAACGAGGCTCTCTGCCGGATGGCCCGAGAGGAGACCCAGAAGATCCTGAACGCCCTGGTCCTTACGGCCAGCGAAGCCATGAAGGACGGCTACGACCGGGCGGATAACTGACGGATTCGTACCTTTTCTTTGTAAAGAAAAGGTACCCAAAAGAAACACAAATGGGAAGTACGGTAACGCTGTACTTCCCATTCGTATTCTTGTGTTTCTCTTTTTCCGCCGTTTTTTCTCTTTACCAAAGAGAAAAAGCGGCAAAAGAAATAGGTTTACACATCCGTCTCCGCCGTCAGGATGCGCACGTGCTTGCCCAGGTGCTTCACCAGGGCGGCGTAGTAGTCCTCCTCGTGGGCGGCCATGACGGCGAAGAAGGCGTCATGGAACCAGGCCTCGTCGAGGAGCAGCCCATAGGCGATGTGGACCGTCTGCCGGGCGGCGGGCAGGTTCATGTACTCGGGCAGATACGCGTCGTTCTCGAGATCGATGTTGGGGATGTCCGCCACGTTGGTGGACACGTGGTAATACCTCTCCGCCTCGGGCCGATGCTCGATGGCGAATTTGTGGGCCTTGCGATAGAGATCCGGGTCCGCCTCGGCGACGACCCGCATGGCCTCCAGCCAGCTGGTGCCAGCAGTCTTCACATGCACGTGGCCCTTCGTCACCCGGCCCACGGTGGAGAACACGGCGAACTTGTCGGAGCCGGAGTGGAGGGACAGCTTGTAGCCGAAGTGGTCCGCGATCTGCTGATGGACCACGAAATCCCGGGCGAAGGCGTTGAGATCCCCTGCATACTCGATGCCCTTTTCGAAGGCGCCGGAGAAGTGGGGCGCCACGCTGATGGGCGTGATGCCCGCGTCGTGGAGCTCGTTCCCCACCACGAAGTGCTCGGCGGGGGTGGTGATGGTCAATGTCTCGTCGATGGACAGCTCGAAGTCCACAGGCACGGTCTTGATTTCGTCGATATACCGATAGCAGTCCACGGCGTGCTCGATGCCCTCGTGGAACACGATCACGATCCGGCGCAGCTCCTCGGCGGACAGGGCGCCGATGACGGGCAGGTCTTTATCGAGGTACACGCCCTCGTAGTGGGCCCGGACGGCCTCGGGGAGCGCCGTGTACAGGGCGTCGATCCCCTCCTGGGGGAAGGTGACGGCCTGCTGGTGGATATGCTCGGAGCAGTCCAGCGTCACCATGGTGCAGCCGGACTCGAGAGCGTATTGGATCTCGTCCTTGGTCTTCAGATGGTCCCCGTCGGCGCCGTAGCCCTTCTTGTACCCCTCCTGGAACACGTTGAAGGCGGCGGCGGAGATCACGTCCCCAAAGGTCCGGTGGGTCAAATTCAGCTCCCGGATGGATTGCTGGGCCAACACGGGATAGATGTCGTGGTCCCCCAGGGCCCGGATATGGCCGGGAGTGGCCAGGCCCAGCCGATCGCCAAAGCCCATGGTGAACTGATGGCCCTTGTGGCTGGCCGGCTTGGTGTACGGGAACAGGGCCATGAGCGCCTTGGCGTTCTCGTTGGTCAGGGGGCAGAGCTTGAGGCCGTTCTCCTCGGTGCCGGCGAAGGTCTCCGCCCTCTCCCCCGCCACGGCCAGGAGCTTTTCAAGGCCCCGGCGGACCAGGGCGGCCACGGTGTTCTCCGCCTCGTCCACGGAGCGCTCGTAGACGAACAGGTCGGTGTTGCTGAGCAGCGCACGGAATTGATCTATGGTCATCCTAATTTCCTCCTTTATGATGCGGTTTCAGAATCCGAAATACGCCAAGGCGTTCCGGTAGCAGATGCCCTCCACGATGGTACGGAGGGCCTTTTCGTCGTCGGGGAATTCGCCCCGCTCCACCCAGCCGCCGATGAGGTTGCAGAGGAGCCGGCGGAAGTACTCGTGGCGGGTGTAGGAGAGGAAGCTCCTAGAGTCCGTGAGCATCCCCACGAAGGTGGCGAGGTGCCCCTCCGCCGCCAGGGTGGTCATCTGGTCCAGCATCCCCTTCTCATGGTCGTTGAACCACCAGGCGCTGCCGTGCTGGAGCTTGCCCCGGGCCTCCGGGCCCTGGAAGCAGCCGATGACGGTGCCGATGGCGGCGTTCTCCGTGGGGTTCAGGGAGTAGAGGATGGTCCGGGGCAGCTGGTTCGTTTCAACGAGGGCGTTCAACAGCCCCACCAGCTCCTTCAGCGGCGAGGGATCGCCGATGGAATCCACGCCGGTGTCGGGGCCCAGAAGGTTGTAGATGTACCGGTTGTTGTCCCGGATGCAGCCGTAGTGGAGCTGCATGGCCACGCCGTACTTCGCGTAGCACCGGCCCAGCATGAGGAGCAGCCCCGTCTTGAACTGCTTCTGCTCGTAGACCGTGGGCATCTCGCCCGCCAGGCGCTTTTGGAAGATGGCCTCCAGCTCCGCCTCGGAAGCCGGCGCGAAGGGCACGGACTCCACCGCGTGGTCGCTGACCCGGCAGCCCAGGGATACGAAGAAGGCCAGCTTCTCCTGCAGGACCTTGACTAGCTCCCCGTAGCTCCTGGGCCCGCCCAGCTTTTGGAGGTAGTCGAGATACTCCGGCTTCTCCAGGTTCATGGCCTTGTCGGGCCGGAAGCTGGGCAGCACCTTCACGGGGAAGCCGTCCGCCGCGATCCTCTGATGCCACTCCAGGCTGTCCGCCGGGTCGTCCGTGGTGCAGACCACCTTCACGTTGGAACGCAAAATCAGGTTCCGGGCGGAGAAATCCGGCTGCCGGAGCTTCTCGTTGCACAACGTCCAGACTTCCTCGGCGGTGTCTCCGTTCAAAATCCCCTCGTAGCCGAAGAACCGGCGGAGCTCCAGATGGCTCCAATGATACAGGGGGTTCCCGATGGCCAGGGACAATGTCTCGGCCCATTTTTGAAACTTTTCCCTATCCGTCGCGTCGCCGGTGATATATTTCTCGTCCACACCGAAGGAGCGCATGAGCCGCCACTTGTAGTGGTCGCCCCCCAGCCAGACCTGGGTGATGTTCTCGAACTGCCGGTCCTCGTAGATCTCCCGGGGGATCAGATGGCAGTGGTAGTCGATGATGGGCATGGCCGCCGCGAAATCGTGGTAGAGATGCCGGGCGGTGGGGCTGTCCAGCAGAAAATCCTTATCCATAAAGGGCTTCATTCCTTAGTCCTCCTTTTCAAAGCGTTCCCGGTCGATCCAAAGGCCCAAAGCCGGGTTGGGGATGAAGTAGACCTGCTCCCCGTCCACGGTGTTGTACCCGTAGGCCAGCTTGGCGGGGTCGTACCTCCTGGCCATTTCGTCGTAGTCCGCGGCTTCAAAGCCCACGCCCTCGATCTCGGCCTTGGTGATGTCCTTCACCGCGTAGGTGATGGTGAAGCGGCCGTCGCTGGAGCCGTGTATGAGGTGGGCCGCCGCGCCCATGTTGTCCCTGAGGTCCTGGTTCTCGGGCTTCTTGAATTGCTCCAAGGTATTCAAACGCCCTCGGTAGCCGTACTTGCGGATGAGCTTGTCCACCTGGTCGTCCTCCCCGAAGCGCTCCACGCCGGGGGCCAGGATCACGAGCTCGCCGCCGTCGGCCATGGCCATGCGGGTGCGATAGACCGCCTTGTTGCCGAGCCACGTGCTCTTAAACTCCGAGGGGTCCAGGTACACCACGCACTTTTTAAGGCCCTGGGGCACGAAGTCGATGTTCTTCTCCTGGGCCAGCTTCACGGCCTCGGTGAAGCACCGCCGCCCCTCCCCCAGGAACAGGCCGTGGGTGTGGATCACGCCGCCGGGGGCCGTGGTGACGGTGAGGGCGAAGAGCAGGGGCCGATCCTTTAAAAAGTGCTCGAGACCGTAGTCGAAGAGCTTGCGGACCGGGGTGTTCTCCTTCCCCATCATCCGCTCCATGCCGTAGACCGCGCCCACCATGTGGGACTTGTTGATCATGTCGCTGCCGCCCACGCCCACGAACAGGTTCTTGGCGTGGTTGGCCATGCCCACCACCTCGTGGGGCACCACCTGGCCCGGGGAGA
>CACXNN010000047.1 GCA_902768995.1 uncultured Eubacteriales bacterium
CTCGGTGATGCCCGCCATGGTGGCCACGAAGGAGCTGCCCACGGAGCCTCGGGAGCCCACCAGATACCCGTCGGAGTTGGACTTGTGGACCAGCCGCTGAGCCATCAGGTACAGGGAGGCGAAATGGTTGCCGATGATGGACTTGAGCTCCTTATCGAGGCGCTTCTGTACCACGTCGGGCAGCGGGTCGCCGTAGATGCTGTGGGCTTTGTCCATGGTCATGCGGGTGAGCTCGTTCTCCGCGTCGGGGATCATGGGCGCATGGGTGCCGTCGGGGAAGGGCTTCAGCACCTCCACCTCGTCGGCGATGGCGTTGGGGTTGTCCACCACCACCTCACGGGCCCGATCGCCCAGGTACGCGAACTCCTCCAGCATCTCCTGGGTGGGCTTGAGGTAGAGGGGCGCCGGATAGGCCGCGTCGTCGAAGCCCAGCTTGTAGAGCAGGATCTGCCGATAGATGGCGTCCTCCGGCTCCAGGAAATGGACGTCGCCGGTGGCCACGGTCCGTTTGCCCAGCTTGTCCCCCAGGGCCAGGATGCGGCGGTTGATGTCGTGGAGGCCCTCGGCGTCCTTCACCAGGCCCTCCCGCAGGAGGAAGGCGTTGTTGCCGTCGGGCTGGATCTCCAGGTAGTCGTAGTAGGAAGCGATCTGCAGGAGCTTTTCCTCCGGCTCGTTATTGAGCACGGCCCGGTAGAGCTCCCCCGCCTCGCAAGCGGAGCCCAGGATGAGGCCGCCCCGGAAGACGGAAAGCATGCTCCGGGGGATCAGGGGCTTGCCGCCCCGCATATGGTCCAAGTTGGAAAAGCTGATGAGCTTGTAGAGGTTCTTCATCCCCGCCTGGTCCCGGGCCAGGATGACGATGTGGTAGGTCTTCTGCTTCTCCTTGCTGAGGTGCCTGTCCCGCTCTGCCGCCGCATCGGGGACCACGGGCAGGGTGCGGACGCCCATGGTCTTCAGCTTGTCGGTCATCCTCATGAGGAGCATGGCGCAGGAGTTGGCGTCGTCGTCCGCCCGATGGTGGCTGCCCATGTCGATGCCGTAATAGGCGCAGAGGGTGTCCAACTTATGGTTCTCCACGTCGTCGTGGAGGATGTATCGGGAGAGCATGAGGGTGTCTGCGTAGGGCAGATCGAAGCGGATGCCGAACTTCTCCCCGTGATGGGTGATGAACCCCACGTCGAATCGGGCGTTGTGGGCCACCAGGCAGGCGCTGCCGCAGAAGTCGCGGAACTGCTTCAAAGCGTCCCGGCTGGAGGGCGCGCCGACGAGCATGTCCTTGGTGATGCCGGTGAGCTCGGTGATCTTCTTGGGAATGACCACGCCGTCGTCGATGAAGGTATCGAAGCGCTCCGTCACCTTCCCATCCACCAGGCGGACCGCGCCGATCTCGATGATGTCGCAGGATTCCGCCTTCAGGCCCGTGGTCTCGATGTCAAAGGCCACGTACTCCCCCTCCATGGGGAAGTCCACGGTGTCGGGCTGCAGATACCCCTCCACCCCGTACAGGGCCTTGACGCCGGTGGCTTTCGCCGCCTTGGCTGCCTCGGGGAAGGACTGGACGTTGCCGTGGTCCGTGATGGCCAGGGCCTTATGGCCCCAGCGGGCCGCGGTCTTGAAGGCCTCGGTCAGGTCCGTGAGACCGTCCATGGCGGACATGCGGGTGTGCAGATGGAGCTCCGCCCGCTTCTCCGGGGCCGTGTCCTGCCGGAGGACCCGATCCATCAGGCTGCAGTCGTTGATATAGAAGTTCAGCTCGGGATTGTACTTGCGGCTCTTGCAGATGCCCCGCAGAAGGAAATCCTTGCCCTTCTTCCGGGCCGTCTCCAGCCAGAACATGAATCGAAGGGCCTTCCACTCCTCGAAGAAGGTGGCCTCGCAGTAGATGGAATCGGTGAAGTCGGTGACGTTCATCTGGACCCGCCAGCTGTTCTTGCCCTTCTCCGACTTGTTGCCCCAGCCCTCCCGGATGGTGGAGGACACCAGGCGGCCCTCGATGATGCAGGGCTTCTCCCCCTCCGCAAGATCGTGGATGGCGGTGTGCCGGCCGCTGGGGATCCGGTTGCCCAGCAGGATGCCGTTCTCCGGCAGGTCCACCTCGATCACGTTGGTCTTCTTCACCACCACCGCCGCCGTTGGGGGCACGGGGACGGTCGTAGGCGCCGCGGGCGCCGGGGCAGGCGCGGGGACAGGAGCCTCCTCCGCGGGGCGGACCGTATAGGTGAAGGTTGGGATGTAGCGCGGCAGCAGGGCGCGCATGGCGTCCTCGAAGGAACTTAGCCTTTCCTCCGGCAGAGGCGCGGCCAGGGTGCAGGAAATCTCCACCGCGTTGGTGCTCCGAATAAGGTGCACGTTCTCGATGGTGATCTCCCGTTCCGTGATGCCCGCCTGTTCGTAAACTTGTCGAAGGGGCTGCTCCATATTGCCTCGTAAATATTTGTTATTCTGCTGCCAGCATTTCGTTGGCTTCACGGACCAGCCGGTCCAATATCTCCTGCACGGGGCCGGCGGCCTCCTTCTCGCCCTTGCGGAACAGGACCCCGTTCCCCTGGCCGAAGGCGATGCCGATGTCCGCGTCCGAGGCCTCCCCCGGCCCGTTGACGGCGCAGCCCATGACCGCGATCTTAAGATACCCGGCGTCGTGGCGCACGTGATCGTTTACATAGGCCGCGATGGCGGGCAGGTCCACCCGGGTCCGGCCGCAGGTGGGACAGGAGATGATCTCCACGTCGTCCCGCCGGACGCCGATGGCGGACAAGATCTTCTTCCCGGCCAGCACCTCCTGAACGGGGTTGCCGGTGAGGCTCACCCGGATGGTGTCGCCGATGCCGTCCATGAGCAGGCTCCCGATGCCGGCGGCGGACTTGATAAGGCCCGCCTCGCCGCTGCCCGTTTCGGTGACGCCCACGTGAAGGGGATAGTCCGTGAGCTGGTGGAGCTTGCGCATGGCCTCTACGGTGTAGCGGACGTTGGAGTGCTTCACGGAGATGACGGTGTCGTAGAAGCCCTCGTTTTCCAGGAGCTTCACGTGCTCGAGAGCGCTTTCCACCATGGCGGCCACGGGGTCGTCGGGGTGCTTGGCCCGATTGTCCTTGTTGAGGGAGCCGCCGTTGACGCCGATGCGGATGGGGATATGGTGAGCCTTGCAGCAGTCCACCACCGCCTTCACCCGATCGGGGGAGCCGATGTTGCCCGGGTTGATGCGGAGCTTTTTGCAGCCGTTCTCCACGGCGGCGATGGCCAGCCGATAGTCGAAATGCACGTCCGCCACCAGGGGGATGGAGATGCGGTCCACGATGTCCCGAAGGGCCTTGGCCGCGTTCATGTCGAAGACCGCCGAACGGACGATCTCGCAGCCCGCCGCCTCCAGGCGATGGATCTGCTCTACGGTGGCCGCCGCGTCGCGGGTGTCCGTATTGGTCATGGACTGGATGGTCACCGGTGCGCCGCCGCCCAGGGCCACGCCGCCCACGAAAACCTGTCTCGTCATAGCGTTACCCCCGTATGAGCCGCAGCACGTCGTTGAAAGTGACTACCACCACCAGGACGAGGAGCAGCCCCAGGCCGATAAGATGGACCAGGCCCTCCTTCTCCGGCGGCACGGGCTTGCCCCGAAGCCACTCGATGAGGATGAAGAGGAGGCGGCCGCCGTCCAGGGCGGGGATGGGGAACAGATTGAACACGCCCAGGTTCACGCTGAGCAGGGTGCACAGGTTCAGCACCGTGTACCAGCCGGATTCCGCCGCCTGGCCCAGCAGCAGCACGATGCCCACGGGGCCGGCCATATCCTGGATGGACGCCTCTCGAGTGAACAGCATGCCCAGGGATTTGAACACCAGCCCGGCCATCTCCCAGCAGTAGGCCACGCTCTCCCGAACGGCGAACCCCACGCCCACCTTCTTTCGGCCGTTGGCGATGGTGGTGTCCATGAAGTTGACGCCCTTCTCCGCGTTGTACAGGCCCGTGAAGATCAGCGTCTTCTCCGCCCCGTCCCGCAGGACCACCACCTCCATATGGTCGGCGTCCGCTGCGCGCACGGCGGCGGTCAGGCCGTCCACGCTCTCCACGGGCTTGCCGTCCACGGTGACGAAGGTGTCCCCCACTTCAAGGCCCGCCACGGCGGCGGGACCGTTCTCGGTGACGCTCTGGACCACCACCTTGGTCTCGTCCGCCACGCCCCAGCCCAGCAGCAGGATCATGGCCAGCACGAAGGCCAGCACGAAGTTCATCACCGGCCCTGCCAGGATGACGATGAACCGTTTCCAGGCCTTCTGGGCGTTGAAGCAGCGCTCGTCCGAGACCCCGTCGTCCTCCCCGTAGAAGCGGCACATGCCGCCCAGGGGCAGGGCCCGGAGGTTGTATTCGATGCCGTTCTTTTTGAAGCCGACCACCTTGGGGCCCATGCCGATGGCATACTCCAGGATGGTGAAGCCCAGCAGCCGCCCCGCCGTGTAGTGACCCAGCTCATGGATCATCACCAGGACGGAGAGCAGCAGCAACGCTTCGATGATGCGTACAAAGGTCATGCCTTACTCCTTGTCGTTTGAAACTCGTCCACCAGCCGCCGGGCCTCCCCGTCGGCCAGCAGGATATCGTCAAGATCGCCCATGGGCCGGTTTTGGAACCGGTCCAGAGCATAGGCCACGCTGTCCTCGATGTCCAGGAAGCCCAGCCGCCCAGCGAAGAACAGCTCCGCCGCCCGCTCGTTGGCGCCGTTGTAGACCACGGGACAGCCGCCGCCGGCCTTCAGGCAATCGTAGGCCATCTGCAGGGCCGGGAACCGTTCCATATCCGGCTTGAAGAAGCTCAGATCCGGCTGTTCCCACAGGTTCAGGGGCCGGGCCGGTGAGGGGATGCGCTCCGGCCAGGTCATGGCGTACTGGATGGGCAAGCGCATGTCCGCGTTGCTGAGGTTCGCCATGACGGTGCCGTCCCGGTAGGCCACCATGCTGTGGACGATGGACTGGGGATGGATCAGCACGTCGATCCTCTCCCCGGGGAAATCGAAGAGCCGGGCCGCCTCCATGACCTCCAAGCCCTTGTTCATAAGGGTGGCGGAGTCCAGGGAGATCTTTCGGCCCATGGACCAGGTGGGATGCTTCACCGCCTCCGCCGGGGTGATGCCCCTCAACTCCTCCCGGGGCCGCCGGAAGAAGGGGCCGCCGGAGGCCGTCAGGATCAACTTCTCCACCTCTTCCCGCCGGCCGTTCTCAAGGCACTGGAAGATGGCGGATTGCTCGCTGTCCACGGGGAGCAGCTCTCCCCCGCCCTGCCGAAGCGCTTCCTTTACGAGATCGCCGCCGCAGACTAGGGATTCCTTGTTGGCGATGGCCACCCGCTTCCCCGCCTTCAGGGCCGAGAGCAGGGGCACCAGGGCCGCGATGCCGGAGATGGCCAGCACCACCACGTCCACCTGGGGGTCCGCCGCCAGCTCGCAGAGGGCCTGGACCCCATAGGAAAGGGCCACGCCGGGGACCGTCTCAGACAGAGGCCGGGAGAACACCGCCCGCCGGGGCCGCGCCGCCCGCAGCAGGGCCAGGAAGGCTTCCTCGCTGCTGTGGGCGCTGACGCCGTAAAGGGCGAACCGGTCCGGATGGGATCGCACCACGTCCAGGGCCTGCTTGCCGATGGAGCCGGTGCTGCCCAGGATCGCCACGTTCTTCATAATCGATCTCCTTTCAGGACAGGAGGGCCAGGATGCAGAAAGCCAGCACCACCGGGGCGCACAGGAGCACGCTGTCCAGCCGATCCAGCACGCCGCCGTGGCCCGGCAGGGTCTCCGAAAAATCCTTCACGTCCGCGCTGCGCTTCAAACAGCTGGCGAACAGGTCGCCGAACTGGCCCGCCACGCCGCAGATGAAGCCCAGGGACACCAGGGCAAAGAGGCTCATACCCTGCCCCGGCTCCCAGATGTTCTGCGCGTAGTACAGGCCCAGACCCATGAGGGTGGACCCGATGAGGCTGAACACCGCCCCTTCCACGGTCTTCTTGGGGCTGATCTGGGGGGCCAGCGGGGTCTTGCCCAGAGCCATGCCCCCGAAGTAGGCGCAGGAGTCCCCCATGGAGGGACACAGGATGGCCGCGCAGCAGGCGGTTTTAGCCATCCAGGGGGGGAGCGCGAAGTAGATGGCCACCAGGGCGCACTCGCTCAGGATGGGATACACGAAGGGCAGCAGGCAGTAGGCCGCCGCGGAGAAATCGTCCCGCATGAGCAGGACCTGGCCCACCACGGTGGCCACCACCATCAGCAGGCCGAAGGCGAACACCACCGATAGATTATAGGACGTCAGATAGTAAACGATGCCGAAAAAGCCGGCGAAGATGGAGGCCGGCGTGATGACGATCTCCTTGCCCATGGCCTTGAGAAGGTGGTCCATCTCCCGGACGGTGATCAGGAAGAAGGCGCCGAAGATGAGCAGGAACACGATATCGCCCAGGTGCAGGCACAGCACCAGCAGGCTGATGAGGAAGATGCCGGTAATGATGCGGATCAGCGTTTTCTTCATGCGAGGCCTCCGAAGCGGCGGCCCCGGCGGGCATACTCCCGAAGGGCCTGGATATATTCTTCCCGGGTGAAGTCGGGCCAATAGATGGGCGTGAAGTAGAGCTCCGCGTAGGCCGCCTGCCACAGGAGGAAGTTGCTCAAGCGCTCCTCGCCGCTGGTGCGGATCATCAAATCCAGCTCCGGCTGCCCGGCGGAATAGAGCTCGTTTTCAAAGGCTTCGTCCCCGGGGTACGCCCCCAGCTGGACGGCCTTCTCGGCGCAGCGGCGGACCGCCCGCAAGATCTCCGCCCGGCTGCCGTAGTTGAGGGCGATGTTGAGGCGCAAACCGGTGTTCGCCCTAGTCTTGTCCTCCGCCCGAAGCAGCGCCGCCCGTACCTTCTCCGGGAAGGGGTCCTTCTCACCGAAGATGGTGATGCGCACGTTGTTCTCGTGGAGCTCGTCGATCTCGCTGTTGAAATACTCGATGAGCAGGGAGAAGAGCACGCTCTTCTCCTCCTCCGGCCGCCGCCAGTTCTCCGTGGAGAAGGCGTAGAGGGTCAGGGCCTGGATGCCCGCGTCGGAGGAGAAGCGGATGATCTCCCGAAGGCGCTCCGTGCCCGCCCGATGGCCGAAGCTCCGGGGCAGGCCCCGCTTCTGGGCCCAGCGGCCGTTGCCGTCCATGACGATGGCCACGTGCCGGGGCAGGGTCTCGGGCTTCAGACCCAGGCTGTTCAGTTGTTCCACCGTGAGCTTCGCCATGGGGTTTCCTTTCATAAAGAGGATGCAAAGCGAAAACCGCCTTGCATCGCTTTCGTTCTATGCTTTGAAGTTGGACCAGGTGAGGCGGCAGACGCCGTCCTCCGCCGCCTGGCGCACCACCCGACGCTGTCCGGCGGGCCGTTCCTTCCGGGGCTTCGCTTCCTCGAGCTCCACCCGGAAGCCCTCCGCCTCCAGCCGGGCCACGGCCTCTTCGAGAGGCCAGCAGAGCACGTTCGTCAAACGGACATGATCTCCTTTTCCTTGGCCTGGGCGATGGTGTCGATCTCCTTCACCTTCTCGTCGGTGAGCTTCTGGACCTTCTCCTCCAGCTTCTTCTGGTCGTCCTCGGTGAGCAGGTTATCCTTCTTCTGCTTCTTGATGTCCTCCATGGCGTCCCGGCGGATGGAACGGACGGCCACCTTGCTCTCCTCAGCCTTCTTGCGGATCACCTTGGCCAGCTCCTTGCGGCGCTCCTGGGTGAGCTCGGGGAAGATGAGGCGGATGACCTTGCCGTCGTTGGCGGGGTTGATGCCCAGGTCGGACTTCTGGATGGCTTTCTCCACAGCGGGGATCATCTTGGTGTCCCACAGGGCGATGATGAGCATCCGGGGCTCGGGCACGGAGATGTTGCCCATCTGGTTGATGGGCGTGGGCGAACCGTAATAATCCACCATGATCCGGTCCAGAGCCTGGGGGTTGGCCCGGCCGGCCCGAAGGGAGTTGTACTCCGACTTCATGACGTTGCTGGTCTTGTTCATTTTATCGGTGGCGATATCTAAAATTTCCGGCATGGCTTTGGTCCCCTTTCCAGTTCTAACTTGTATATTTTACAATAGGCCGACGGCGAATTCAAGAGGTTTATGGGCGGCTGTCGATCAAAGTGCCAACATTTTCACATTCCACCGCCTCCTCCAGCCTGTCCAGGGCGAAGCAGAGGATGGGCAGCTCCTGCTCCCGGCAGAGGGTGATGGCGGTCAGGTCCGTGGCCTTCAGGTTGTCCCGGATGACCTTCTCGTAGGAAAGATGGCTGTAGCGGACGGCGTTGGGGTCCTTCTTGGGGTCGGCGGAATAGATGGCGTCCACGTTCTTGGCGAGGAGCAGGGCGTCCGCGCCGATCTCCGCTGCCCGGAGCGCCGCCGCGGTGTCCGTGGAGAAGAAGGGGCAGCCGGAACCGCAGGCGAAGATGACGATGACCTTTTGGCTTAAGAGCTCCTTGGCGCGGCGGCTGGAAAAGCTGTCGCAGAACCGGTCCATGTCCACGGCGGACAGGACGGCCGCCTTCTTGCCCAGGCCTTCGAAGGCGTCCTGGAGCGCCAGCGCGTTGATGGCGGTGGCGAGCATCCCCATGTGGTCCCGGCGGTTCCGATCGTGCTGGCCGGCGTCCCGACCCCGGATGATGTTGCCGCCGCCCACGACCACGCCCACCTCGAGCGCCAGGGCGTTGATGGCGGTGGCCAGCATACCCATGTGGTCCCGCCGGTTGCGGTCGTGCTGGCCGGCGTCCCGACCCCGGATGATGTTGCCGCCGCCTACGACCACGCCCACCTCGATGCCCTTCTCGGCCAGGGCTGCGATGCTCCGGGCGGTCTTCTCCACCTTCTCAAAGCCGATGGGGCCGTTGTCGCCCATCAGCGCCTCGCCGCTGATCTTCAGCAGGATCCGCTTGTACATATTCTCATCCTCCCCCATTGTATTTTCCACAGTATACCACGCCCCCGCGAAAAAGGAAAGGCCCTGTCCAAAAAGAAGGAGCCGCCAGGCGGCCCCTATGCAGCATCGATTCTTCCGCGGGTTCACGCCTCGGCGATCCCGGCGTCCAGCATCTGGCGGATGATCCGCTCCACGGATCTCGTGGCGGTCTGCTCGTCGACCTCATACTCGTCCAGGAGTTTTAGGACGATTTCTTCCTTAGGAATACCATTTAAATAATTCTCTGCTATGATTTTTCCCGTTTCATTAAGTTTCATCAACACCCGCTGAGCATCCGTCGATTCACCGACCGAAACGGCTACATACTCGCCTTCGAGATTAACAAACATCCAATTTGCTTTGCTTTTCATGCGTTTCTCTCCATTTTTTGATCCTGATATGCCAAAAGCATCTGCTCCTTCAACTCGTCCACTCCGATAAGGCTTACATGCTCCGTGCAGCACTCCCCCACTCTCTCACATTTTTCCAGGAGGACACATCTTGGCGCCAAGGCGCATTCGGTACATTCCGGGTAAAAGGCCCTCTGTTTTTTCCAGGCATTGATCTTCTCTTGATCCCGATGGTTCGCGTAGATATTCCCGATCATTTCCTCGTCAGCAAAATGCTCGCATTTGCAGATCCGCCCGTCGGGCATGAGGACTTCGTAAACGTCCACGTCAGCCATGCAGTGATTGGAGCGGGCCTTGCGTTCCAGCTTTCCGAGGGAACGGATGCCATACCCGCTTTTTTTCCGCCGGAGCCGGATGATCGTTTCCGCCAGTTCCCTCTCAGTGGCGAAATGATGGATCCTGCCCTTGATCTCCTGCAAAGGTGTTAT
>CACXNN010000048.1 GCA_902768995.1 uncultured Eubacteriales bacterium
GGCCCTGTACGATACAGGCATCGATGCTTCTTTTGGCGATGAGCTCTTGGTTCTTTCCACCTGTGATAGCTATACCAGCGGCGGTCGTTTCGTCGTCATTGCAAAACGCGTGGCGTGAGGTATTGGCTTTATCGACAATCCCCTTTTTGAGCAGGGGCTGATATTTTACTTTGAATTAAATAAACGAAGAGCAGGGAAATTCTGCTGGTCAAGAGATCGCAGACAGCCCTGCTTTCGCATTGGTATGCCCCTTCCGCCACGCAAGCGCTTGCGAAGCCTATGGACGGAAGGGGCGGCATTTTTTACCAGTCCTTTTCCTTTTTTACGGCCTCCGCCGGCGGGCGTTGCGGCAGGAGCAGGAGCTGCGGCCGTTGTAGATGCCCTGGATGATCTCCAGGCACTCGCCGAACCGCTGGAAGTGGACCACCTCCCGCTCCCGGAGGAAGTAGAGGGGCTCCAGTATCTGCTCGTTGCCCGTCATGCTCATCAGGTGCTCGTAGGTGGCCCGGGCCTTCTGCTCGGCCCCCATGTCCTCGGTGATGTCCGCGATGGGGTCCCCGGTGCAGGCGATGTAGGCGGTGGTGAAGGGCACGCCGTTGGGGTCCACGGGGAACACGCCGTGGTCGTGCATGGTGTAGTATCCGGCCAGGCCTGCCTGGTCCAGCTCCGCGCAGGTGGCGCCCTGCATGCACTGGCGGATCATGGTGCCGATCATCTCGTAGTGGGCCAGCTCCTCCGTGCCTATATCGGTCAAGGTGGCTTTGACCCGATCGTCGGGCATGGAGTAGCGCTGGGTGAGGTAACGGAGCGCCGCCCCCAGCTCCGAATCCGGCCCGCCGTATTGGGCCAGCAGAAGCTTCGCCATCTTCAGGTCCGGCTTCGTGATGTTGACGGGGTATTCGAGTCGTTTTTCATAGATCCACATAGCTTTCTCCTTTCCCGATCACACCGTTTCCCAGGGCCAGGGGGACCGGACCCAGCTCCCCGTGTCCAAGGCGCACTGGCCGAAGTTCATCAAGGGGCCGTAGGTGCTGGTGTAGGTGTCCAGCAGGGCCTGGAGCTTGTCGCTGTAGGTGTTGAAGTCCGCCCGGGCGGCCATATCGTCGGGATGGGTATCCAAATACAGGTTCAGTTCTACGCAGGTGAACCTGGCCTCACCGATCCGCTTCAGCAGAGCCAAACGATCCTGATCCATGCTTACACCTCCTCCGGCATCACGCGCTCGAAGACCAGCTCGGGGAACAGGGTGCCCTTCTGCAGGGCCTCCCCGGGGCAATAGCCCGCCCGATAGGTCTGGTTGGGGAAATATACGGTGGCCAGAGGGCACCCGCCGCCTGCGGAGAAGCCGCAGCTGCCGTCGCTGGATACCTCGCCCGCCATGACCACGTTGGTCTCCGCCGTGGGGTCCGTGCCCGGCCCTCGGCCCGTGAAGCAGCAGGCGTCGCCGCTTTGATAGTTTTGCTGCATCTAAAACATACCTCCCTTTCAGTGAGATACCCTATACTATGACTGTTTTTCGGGCGGCGTGCCGGATACGAAAAAAGCTGCCGCGGATGCGACAGCTTGCAAATCGTCGTAAGGCTTTACCAGGCGTTGAGCAGGGAGAAGCGGTTCTCCTCGTCCTTGGCCTTGGGATAGCCCCACTGGTCGAACCAGGGGGAGTAGGTCAAGACGTCGATGCTGTGGGTCATGGGATCGAAGCGAAGGAGCCGGATGAACCCCAGGCCCTTGACCCGATCGTCCTGGTAGTTGAACATCATGGTGGTCACGGATCGTTCCTTTTCGCCGTCCCCGTCGTCATCGAACCAATCGGTGCGCGTCAGGGTGCCGCGGTGATGGCCGCACAGCATGAGCCGGAAGTTGGGCCACTTGGGCATCACGTCCTGGAAGATGTAGTTGGCCTCCGTATAGAAGCGGCCGTCCTCCTGCAAACATTTGTGCATGACCACGATCACGATATGGTCGGGATGCTGGGCGATGACCTGGTTCATCCAGTCGGTGCAGATGACGCCGTAGTTGATGCCGAACACTAAAAAGTCGGTGTCGCAGGCGCGGAAGGTCACGTAGGCCGCCATGCCCTCGTAGGTCTGGCCCTCCTTCTGGACCACCTTCGCATAGGGCTGGGTGTTGAAATAGTACTGGCTGCCGCCCTTGGTCACGTCATGGTTCCCGCTGACCACCATGCCCGGCAAGGTCTCGAAGATGGGCACCAGGGCGTTGGCGGCGTTCTCCCACATGGTGGGGCTCATGCCGTCCACCACGTCCCCCGTATGGGCCACGAACTGGATGTTCTCCTTCTCCCGGTTCTCCAATATCCAGTCCCGCAACCGGTCGAAGACGTCCGGGTTGTTGCGGCTGATGTTCTGGGTGTCGGACATCCATACCAGGGTGAAGGGGGTGGGCTCCGGCGTAGGGGAGGGAGTGGGCTCCGGCGTGGGGGAGGGCGTAGGGGAGGGCGACGGCGTAGGCGGCACGGTGGGGGAGGGCGTGGCCGGCGCCGGAGAGATCAGAAGCTGGAACGCGGCCTGGGTCTCGGCTGGCGTGGCGACGGGAGTAGGCGCGGCCGCTGTGGCCAGGGCTTCCCCCTGGGGCGCGCCTTGACAGCCCGCCAGGAGCAGGCCCAAAAGGAGCCAAACGACCAGCGCTTTCTTCATGGGCCCATCTCCTTTCCGCCGACAGTTTTACAGCACCGCTATTCTACCCGCTTTGGCTCGATTCGTCAAGTTCTGTCAGGAGGCAGGCGCGCATAGGATAGAGCAGGAAGGAGGCGCCTATGGAGCTGAGGACCACGTTTTCGGACCTGAAGTGCAAGGAGGTCATCAACGTATGCGACGGAGGGAGGCTGGGCTGCGTGACGGATCTGGAGATGGATCTATGCACGGGCACGATCCTCTCCATCGTCGTGCCCGGGGAGAGGAGCATGCTGGGCCTTCTGAGGGCCAGGGACGGCATCGTCATCCCCTTCTGCCGCATCCAGAAGATCGGCGAGGACGTCATTTTGGTGGACCTCAGGGAATTCCCGGCGTAAATTGTTAATAGCATGTTTACAGCCTCCCCGGAGAAAACAATGCTATACTTTATCCGTAATGATTTAGCCAGGGGAGGACAAGCCAATGAAGTGTCGTTACTGCGGCAGCATGGAGAGCAAGGTCGTGGACAGCCGTCCCAACGAGGACAGCACGGCCATCCGCCGTCGGCGGGAGTGCATCCAGTGCGGACGCCGGTTCACCACCTTCGAGAGGATCGAGGAGAACCCCATCATGGTGGTCAAGCGGGACGGCCGAAGGGAGCTCTTCGAGCGGGAGAAGATCGCCACGGGCATCCGCAAGGCCTGCGAGAAGCGGCCCATCTCCACGGACGTGCAGAACCAGATGGTGGAACGGATCGTTCGGGAGGTGAACAACTCCCTGGATTCCGAAGTCTCCACGGCGGCCCTGGGCGAGATGGTCATGAAGCAGCTCAAGGCCGTGGACGAGGTGGCCTACGTGCGCTTCGCCTCCGTCTACAAGGAGTTCAAGGACACCCAGACCTTCATGGAGGAGCTGCAGCGGCTTCTGGACGAGAACGCCGGCGCATGATGGACAGGGCATCCTTTCAAGCAGCATTCGGCCGCATCCAGGTGGGGCATGCCTACCGGGAGCAGGGGGGCGTAGGCATCTATACCCTGCCTGCTTTTTCGGCGCGGCCGGAGATCGATCACGGCTTTTCCGCCCGGATCGGCGGCGTCAGCAAGCCCCCCTTCACCGGGCTCAACCTGAGCTTCACCCACGACGAGCGGGCCGACGTCATGGAGAACTACCGCCGCTTCAGCCGGGGGGCCGGGTTCCCCGAGGATTCCATGGTCATGGACAGCTACGAGCACGGGATCACGGTGCTGCAGGTGGACCGAAAGGATCGGGGCCGGGGCTATACCCGGGAGAGCCTGCCAGCCTGCGACGGGCTTATCACCGACGATCCCGAGGTCACGCTGATCACCGGCCACGCGGACTGCATGGCCTTCTATTTCTTCGATCCCGTCAAAAGGGCCATCGGCCTCTGCCACGCCGGGTGGCGGGGGGCGCTGGGGCGCATCGGCGGGAACGTGATCGCCCAGATGCAGAAGGCCTACGGCTCCGACCCCAGGGACATGCTCTGCGGCGTGGGCCCCTCCATCTGCCCCAAGTGCTTCGAGGTGGGGGAGGACGTTTGTGAGGATTTCGAGGCCGCGTTTCCCGTCTGTCCCCTTCGAGGCGTCAACGGCCGGGGGAACCCCACGGTGGATCTGTGGCAGGTGGCCGCCTGCCAGTTCATGGAGCAGGGCGCTGTCCCGGAGCATATCTTCCTCATGGGCGTCTGCACCCAGGAGACCATGAACCTCTATTCCTACCGGCGGGAGGGCCGCACCGGGGGCATGGCCGCGTTCCTGCGGCTGAAATAATGGAATAATCGTGAAAAAAGCAGCGAAGGAGCCGCCTTTGAATTGACAAGGGCGGCCTTTTATACTATAATTCACAAGATTGTTTAGAAAAAACAGGAGAAGGATAGTACCATGAAACGTCAAACCAAGAAGATCTTGCTCATCGCTGCGGTGGCCCTGGCGATCCTCGTGCTGGCAGCCGGCCTCATCATGCTGCTGCGGAAGGATTCCTTTGGCGACAACTATTTCACCCGCAACAAGGCCATCGCCACGGTGAACGGCGCGAAGATCACCAAGAACGAGTTCGCCGCGTCCCTGAGCAACTACTATAACAATATTGACACCTACAACATGTACGCCATGTACTACGGCTACGGCAAGTATTACGATGTCAACTCCGAGACGGGCGTGCGCGACCTCAAGAAGGACATCCTCAACAGCCTTATCGACAACGAGGTGTTCATCCAGATGGGCAAGGAGCTGGGCATCACCCTGACGGCGGAGGAGCAATCTGCGGTGGCCCAGTCCGCCAAGGACGCCCTGACCAACTTGAAGGACCAGATCCTGGAGACCGCCAAGTCCTCCGGCGCCCAGAACCCGGAGACCTACGCCACCACCATGCTGGCCAACTACTTCTCCAACATCGGCATCAACCAGAAGACCTTCGTGAAACGCAGCGAGCACGCCGCCCTGGCGCAAGCCTACGCCGAGAAGGT
Source organism: uncultured Eubacteriales bacterium (assembly GCA_902768995.1). Lineage (GTDB taxonomy): Bacteria > Bacillota > Clostridia > Christensenellales > CAG-138 > RUG472. Next base: position 5,113 of record CACXNN010000048.1, read on the forward strand.
CCAGGAGCACTTCGCCGCCGAGCGGAACGTGACTGACGGGGAGCTCAAGGACATCTATGCCGCCTACGTGCAGGAGCACTACGTGGACGCCTACTCTGAGGGCGCCTACAGCCTGACCGAATCCTATGTGGCCAACGGCTACACCGACATCCCCTATCTCTACATCCCCGAGGACTTCATCTTCGTCCGGGTCATGACCATTACCGACGCCATCAAGGCCAAGGAGATCCTGAAGAAGATCCAGGACGGCGAGGACTTCGAGACCTATTTTGCCAGCGACGACAACGAGAACACCGTGGGCAAGGGTTTGGGGGACAAGCCCCAGGCCATCGGCGAGTCGGACAGCGCCTTCACCAGCGAGGTTTATACGCAGGCCGCCGAAGCCGCCGTGGGCGACGTGATATTGGTGTCCGTGGACGGCACCGATGCCGACGGGAAGGCCACCACCACCTCCTATATCGTCAAGCGGGTGGAGGGGACCACCGGCGTGGTGCCCTATGAGGACGTGAAGGCCGTCATCGACGACACCCTCAAGAGCCACGAGGAGAGCGAATACTACACCGAGCAGGTGGAAGCCTGGCGCGGCAAGGCCAACATCGTCATCGACGAGGATGTGCTGGAGGCCGTCGCCCTGAGCCGGTAAGGAGCGAGCATGCACAGCAAGTTCGTCCGTTGGATGTGTATCTTCATGGCGCTGCTCATGGTCATCGGTCTCGTCTTTACCATCGTGGCCAGCATCGCTTCCCTCTAAAACTATCGGAGCCGAATAATCGGCTCCTTTTTCATTTTTTTTGAAACACATGGGGACTTCGGTTCGTTATATAGATGTAACGCGAAGGGAAAGGACGAAAGCGGCATGATCCAGGACCTGTATGAACGCCATTTCGAGGAGCTGCGGCGCTATTGCCTGCAGCTCTGCCGCAGCGGCGATATGGCGTTCGATCTGGTCCAGGAGACCTTCCTCAAGGCCCTCGAACGGGAGGAGGCCATGGTGGGCTACTCGCCGGAGCAGCAGCGATCCTGGCTCTACAAGGCGGCTCGGAACCTGTTCCTGGACGGCATGCGCAGGACCGCCCTGCTGCAGCGGAAGCAGAGGCTGCTCCTCGATGAGGAGGAGATGGACGAGGACGGCTTCTCCCGGGCGGAGACGGAGCTGCTGCTCCTCAGGCTCCCGGCGGAGGATCGGACCATGTTCCGCCTGAGGTACCTGGAGGGGTACAGCGCCGTGGAGATCGGGGAGATGTTCGACATGCCGCCCGCCACCGTCCGCACCAGGCTCCTTCGCTCAAGACAACTGCTGAAAAAGGAGATGAGCCTATGAAGCACATGAAGCAAGAGAAGAGGTCCCGGAGAGACTATCGTCCCTCCGTCCAGGACCGACAGGAGAACCGTCCCACCTTCGATCGGTTCCCGGAATACACCCTGTTCCCCATGGACTTTTTCAAACTGAGATAATACCGCCGAGGAGGAGATACCCATGAAGAAGATGATCGTGAACTGCGCCACCTGCGATATGCGCAAGGTGAGCGAGGAGACCCTGCAGGCATACGAGCAGATCGTGGTGAACGCTGCTACCGTCCTGGTGACGTCCCGGGCCAAGGAGCTGGTGAACCGCTACAACGTAACGCTGAACGCCGCGAGCGTGCAGGAGATCCCCGAGGGGGAGAACGTCCGCGTGAACCAGCAGAACGGAGCCTACCAGCTCACCGGCGACGGCGCGCCCCAGGCGGGGGAGATGGCCATCCTCATGGTCAACGGTTCCCTGACCATCGGGGACGACGCCCTGGCGGCGGCCCAGGCCTATTGGAGCATCCAGGTGAACGGCTCCGTGCTCCTGCCCAGGAGCATGGCGGGCAAGCTCAGCAACCTGAGCGTCAACGGCTCCACCGACACTTACCCGGACGGGGCCATTCTGCTTCGGCGGAACGCCGTCGTCGACAGGACCTTCGCCCTCCGGATCAAGGAGAACGCTCTCTACTGGGCCTCCCGGCGGCTGGTGTTCACGGACGCCGATCTGGACGTAGGGAAGCTTGCGGAGAAGGGGGTCCAGTTCGCCAGCCGGCTGGCCATCGTCGCGGAGTCCCTGGCGGAAGCGGTGACGCCCCTGCTGACGGAGGATACGGACATCCTCATCGTCCCCGACGGCACCAAGTTCGCCAACGGCTATGCTGTATTGGACAAGCGCTTCTTGAAGAAGCACGGCGCCAAGCTCTATATCAACGGGGATTTGATCGTGAAGCCGGAGGCTGCCGAGGTGATCCCCAAAATCGAATACCTGTACGTGAACGGCCAGGTGAAGATCCCCCAGGACCTGGTGGACGCCTTCGAGGAGATCGACGCCACGTATGACGAGCTGGCCATCCAGAAGCCCTACGGGAAGGTCATCGAGGACATGGTCCGGGCCGCCGTGGATACCAAGCTTCTGGAGAAGTATCCGGACGGGGTCCAGGTGACGGACTGCGCCATGGTGCGCATCGCCAAGGACGTTTCGCCGGAGCTCATTTTGGAGCGACTCACCATCGCCGACTGCGCCAAGGTCTTCTGCACCGAGGAGCAGGAGGCCGCCGTCAGCGCCGTGTCGAAGGACGTGGCCATGATCGGCAGCATGGGGGACATGGGGGAGGACATGATGGATTTGGTGACCGGCAGCCTCCACCTGAATCCCAATTTGAAGGTGATCAACGCCTCGGACTACGTGATGTAAACAGAGCCAAGAAAGAAGCCTGTCGGCGGTCCCGACAGGCTTTTCGTTGCTGTATTCCGAAAACCCCGCCATAGTGGCGGGGTTCCATAGAGGTTAACCGGTGAGACAGTTAGAAAAACTCCTGATGTGCTATAGTGAAAGCGTGACCTGCCAGTTACGCAAGAATAGCACATCAGGAGGACATTAAAATGCAGCAGCACAATAATGACAGTAACACTTTAGCACACACAAAGTGGAATTGCAAATACCACATAGTGTTTGCGCCGAAGTATCGGAGGAAAGTATTTTATGAAGAAAAGAGGCAAGAGATACGAGATATACTTAGACAACTATGTGAGTGGAAGGGTGTGGAGATAATCGAAGGAGAGGTATGTCCAGACCACATACACCTGCTGGTAAGCATACCGCCGAAGATGAGCGTATCAGGGTTTATGGGGTATCTTAAGGGGAAAAGCAGCTTAATGATATTCCAGAAATACGGGAACATGAAGTTTGCATATCGGAACCGGGAGTTCTGGTGCCGTGGCTACTATGTAGACACGGCAGGAAAGAACACAGCGGCGATAAAGGCCTATATCCAGAACCAGCTAAAAGTGGATAAGGAAACCGACCAGCTTAGTTTATTCGATCCGCAGGACCCGTTTACGGGTAGCAGGTGACCGATGCGTGCTGGCAGGCACCCTATGCCCACATGTGGGCAGGCCAGTAGTATGAGGGCTATGCCCGAAAATGAAATACCCCCGGCTCCGCCGGGGGATCATTATTTATTGGGGGACCGTCGTCGGCGTAGTACTCGGTGAGGGAAGCGATCTTTCCCTTGTAGAGGGTGAAGATGGAGGCGGCGTGGCAGCTGTACGTGCCGTCATCGGAGGCGATGCGGACCTCCGTCACCGCGCCCATGGGCGTGGTCGTCACGTTGAGCAGTTCGCCCGTCCATGCTCCGGGGTATTCGCAGTTGGCGATCAGGAATTCCTCCACCGTGAACACTTCCTCGGTGCAGGGCCAGATGATCCGGGCGTCTGGCCAGAACCAGGAGCGAAGGGCCTCCCTGTCCTGGCCGATGCAGTCCTGCCAATACTGGGCAAAGTCCATCACTTGCACCACTCGTAGGTGAGCTTGCCCAGGATCTCCGTGCCCTGGTCGATCTGGTCCAGGGATGGCATGGAGAAGTTCATGCGGAAGGCGTTGCTGGGCACCTTGGGGTCCATAACGAAGGCCACGCCTGGCACGCAGGCCACCTTGCGGGCGATGCCCTCCTGAACGAAGGGCCAGGCGTCCATGCCCTCGGGCAGGAAGGCCGTGACGAACAGGCCTCCTTGGGGCCGGTTGAAGGTGATGGCGGGGGAGAAGTGCTTCTCCATATCGTCCAGCATCCGTTTGCACTTCACGGCGTAGATG